>JABFXK010000077.1 GCA_013361785.1 Sphingomonas sp. | reverse complement strand
TCTCCGCTGTCTGGCGATAAACATCATAGCCCCCCGGCTCGAACGTATCGGTGAGCGGCTTGAACTCCTGCCCGGGGGCGTAGCGCTGCCCCTGGAGCGGCTCGCTCGCGCCGAGCGGAAGACCGAGCAACTCCGCGATCCGGTGATCGACCGCTCCGACGAGCGGCTCGCGCCAGTCAAGATCGCAGGTCTCGCTCGTACGGAAGTTCGCGACACCGAGATCGTCGGCGATCTCCGACGGGCGCCGCCGCTCATCGATCCGTTGGATCAGCGCCGCACAGGTGTCGGGATCAAGAAAGCCGCGCATGGTGAACAGCTCCAGCTCGCGTGTCGGCACGCGCTGGACGCCGGCCGTCGCGGCAAGCCGCGCCGAGGGGCTAGCGACGCTTGGCGCTGGTGCTTCCGCCACTTGCCTGATCGTGCTGCGCGATGACCGCTGCGACGACGTTGTTCATCAACGTCATCCGGGTCGGCAGCGGAGTCGAAGTCTTCTTGATCATCACCGCGACCGCATAGCTTTTTCCATCGGGCGCGGTCAGGATTCCCACATCGTTGTAGCCCGCCTGTACGCCGCCGAGCTCCTGCCCGGTCCCGGTCTTGTGGCTGAGCGCCCAGCCTGGCTGAAGCCCGCCCTTGAGCCGGTTTGGGCCGGTATGGGTGTGACCCATGATGTCGAGCAGGTGCGCCGTCGAGGTCGGCGACAGCAGTTCCCCGCGCTTCAGCCGTGCGAGCGCGGTGACGATCGCGAACGGCGCCGCCCCGTCGTAAGGATCGGCAATATAGCGATCGAATGCAGCCTGGCGCACGCTCATCGGAAGCGCGTCGCGGACCTGGAAAAATTTGCCGTTCAGCGCATAATCCTGCGACCAGGTGACGCCGGCGATCCGGCTCTGCATCGCCCGCTCACCGTTGGCGAACCGGATGGCGCCGAGATGCTTGCGCGAAATCATTGCTCGGACCGCCGCCGGGCCGCCGACCGAGCGCATCAGCTTGTCGTTGGCGGTATTGTCGCTCTGCGTAATCTCGCGCACCATGAGGTCCCCGAGCGTCGTCGTGTAGCTTCCGTTCTTGAAGATCTCCTCGGCGATCGGCTCATGGAACAAAGTGAGATCGTCCGTCGTCAGCGTGACCTTGTCGTCGAGCGTCACTCGACCCCTGTCGACCGCATCAAGGGCCGTGATCGCGACCCACAGCTTGCTGACGCTCTGTTGGGGATAGAGGTCGTGATCCTTCCATCCCGCTTCCCACCCGTCGTCGATCGATCTCACCGCGATCCCGACGAGCCCGTCGAAGCCGCGGCCGAGTTCCTGAAGGCGCTCCTGGATGTATTCCGGCGCGGGCACAGCTCTGACCGGAGGCGCCGCTGGGCGGGAGGCCTTGGCGCGTGCATGCGGCAGCGCCGCCGCCGACGCGCTTACCTGCGTCGTCGCGACGATCACCAGCCCCAGCCCCAAGCCCCTGCCCAGTGACGTCATGCCTTCACTTCCTTCCGAAATCCCTCGTTGTGACAATCGCCTAGGGGCGGCGGACTGAATGAACCCTGTGCACCGGATCACGCCGGCGGGTTCGGCGCGGGCATCAGCGCTCCCGATTCGATCTCATCGAGCGCGCGGTGGGCGAGGATGTAGCGTCGCGCCTTCGTCACCCAGTCGCCGGCGCGTGCCGCCCCGGGGAGGCGCATGGTCTCGGCGAGAGCCTGGTCGACATCGCCGGACACGAGCCGCTGCCGAGCGCGCTGATACTCTGCTTCGGGATTCGTCGCAGGACGCTCGGCGGAGTGAACTTCGACGAGATCGCCCAACTCGCGCTTCAGATTCGTCCACCAGCTGTCCTGCGGCCCGCCACGGCGAAGGTCCGGACCGAGGGCGTCATATTCGGTGACCAGGTCGTCGAGACGGACCGGCTGGTGCGAGGCGGTGATCACCGTCGCGACGGCGGCGCGGTGGTCCTGGCCGAAGCGGTCGACAAGCAGGTTCTCGAGATAGCCGAGCGCCACGCCGCGATCGATTGCGCGACGGGCGGCGAAAGCGATCACCAAGGCGTCAGCGCGGCCGGCCGAGCCCTCGGCGCGTTGCGTCGCGCTCTCGACAGCCGCGACGCGGTTCTGGAGGTCGGCGATCTTCTGTTCGTCGGCCTGACTCGTGACCATCGGCTGAGCGGGCGCCGCTTGTGGCGGGTTCGTGAGGACCGGCTTCGGTGTCAACATCACCGGCTGCTGCGCCGGGACGACTCCGAGGAAACGGGCCGCCGGCTGATAATGGCCGAGCGCCCACACAGCCGCCGCGGCTCCGACGATGATCAGCACAAACGCGACGAGCAGCCGCGCGCCCCAGCCCATTCCCGTGCGAGTGCCGTTCATTTCGGGGGCGGCTTGTCGCACAGCCGTGACGCAAGAGCCAGCAGAGCATCGTCGTTCGGCGTTGCTGCGAACTCGACCGTTTCCCAGCCCTCGCCAGCCGCCTCCGCAGCCGCTCGGCTGATCGCAGCGATCGAAACCGAGGCGCGGGTGCCGATCAGCTCCGCAAACCGACGGCCGGCACGCGGCGAATGGATCAGAGCGACGACCCCTTCGGTGTGGCCGAGGTCAGGCGCTTCGATCGATTTTGCGCGATAGACCGGAACAACCGTGATCTGCTGGGCCGTATTGGAGGGGGTTCTTCGGTCCTCGCCGCAGGGGTGCACCAGGCTCAGCTTTTGCTCGATCGAGCCGAGCAGGCGCTCGATATCGCCATCGCCGACCGCAGCGATCGGAAAGCCTGCTTGACGTGCGGCTTCGGCGGTCGCTTCGCCGACGGCATAGACTGGAAGCTCGCGCAACGCCTTCAGCTTCTCGCCAGAACATCGAACGGCATTGGCGCTGGTCAGCAGAAGCCCGTCGAATCCGCTTGGATCAGGCGCGTCCCATTCGACGGGCTCGATTTCGAACAGCGGCACCGCGAATGCGTCAAGTCCGCGCTCCCGGGCGCGCTCGACGGTGGCGGTCGCGCCTGGCTCCGGGCGCAGGACCAGCAGCCGTCTCATTCGGGCGAGAACAGCCTCCGGATCGATTCGGGCGCCCGTTCCAGGAGCGTGTGCGCGAGGGCCGCTGGCGTCTTGACGTCACCGCAGTCGAATATGGTGCGGTCCTCGACCATGTCGCTGCCGTCCTCGCTGAACAGCTGCGCGCGCATTCTGAGATCGCCGTCCTCGAGCACGCAGAACGCGGCAACGGGCGAAGCGCAGGCGGCGCCCAGCGTCCGCGTGAACGCACGTTCGGCCATCACGCAATCATAGGTGATCTGGTTGTTGACGGTGGTCAGCACGCTTTGCGTTCGAGTGTCGTTGCTCCGGCACTCCATGCCGATCACCGCCTGCCCGGGCGCGGGCAGGATGATTTCGGCTGGGATCGCAGTTCCGTCACTGATGTCGAGCCGCTTGAGGCCGGCCGCGGACATCAGGGTCGCGTCGATTTCTCCGGAGTGGACCGCCTTCAGCCGCGTTTCGACATTGCCGCGCAGGTTGACGATCTTGAGGTCCGGCCGAAGCCGCAGCAGCTGCGCCTTGCGCCTCGGCGAGGAAGTCCCGACCACCGCGCCTTGCTTCAGCTCGTCGATCGAGCCCGCGCCGACAATCCTGTCGCGCACATCGCCGCGCGGCCTTACCGCCGCGATGTGAATCTCTTTCGGGCGGATGCTTTCGACGTCCTTCATCGAATGGACGCAGAAGTCGACCTCGCCGTCGAGCAACGCCCTGTCGAGCTCCTTCGTCCAAAGGCCCTTGCCCCCGATCTCGGCAAGCGGGCGGTCCTGGACCTTGTCGCCCGTGGTCTTGACCGTGACGATCTGCACCCAGCCATCGGGCCAGCGCTGCGCGGTCTCTATCGCCGCCGCGACCTTGCGCGCCTGCGCCAGCGCGAGCGGCGATCCGCGAGTCCCGAGGCGAAGTCCCTGCATGCCCCACCCCTAGTGCAAGTCTGGCGGATGAGGCAAAGGGCCGGACGCGAAATGACTATGATCCTTGGACTTGAGAGCAGCTGCGACGATACCAGCGCCGCGCTGGTGAGCAGCGACCGACGCATCGTCGCTCAGGCGGTGGTCGGCCAGAATGCGGCCCACGAGCCCTATGGCGGCGTCGTCCCGGAGATCGCCGCGCGCGCTCACGTCGAGATCCTCCCGGGCCTCATCGGGAAGGTGCTCGGGGAAGCGAAGTTGTCGATCGACGAGATCGACGCGGTCGCGGCGACGGCTGGACCGGGTCTCATCGGTGGCGTCATGGTTGCCCTGCTGGCGGGCAAGGGACTGGCGCTCGCGGCCGGCAAGCCGTTGATTGCCGTGAACCATCTCGAAGGACACGCATTGAGCCCGCGTCTTGTCGATCCCGACCTCGGCTTCCCCTATCTCCTGCTGCTTGTCTCGGGCGGCCACTGCCAGCTTCTGGAGGTGCGCGGAGTCGGCGAATATCGCCGCCTCGCGACGACGATCGACGATGCGGCTGGCGAGGCGTTCGACAAGGCTGCCAAGCTGCTTGGTCTGCCGTACCCCGGCGGTCCTGGGATCGAGACGCTGGCGAAAAGTGGCGATCCAGCTGCCGTCCCGCTGCCGCGGCCGCTGGTCGGATCCGGCGAGCCGCACTTCTCCTTCGCCGGCCTCAAGAGCGCGGTGCAGCGTGCCGTCGCCTCCGGCGAGTACCGCCGCGAGGATATTGCAGCGAGCTTCCAGCACGCCGTCGTCGACTGCCTCGTCGACCGGACCCGGCTCGCGCTCGACAGGAGCGATGCGCCCGCGCTCGTGGTGGCCGGCGGCGTCGCCGCGAACCAGGCGATCCGCACCGCGCTGGCCGATCTCGCGAAAGAGCACGGTCGCCGCTTCGCTGTGCCGCCGGCATGGCTCTGCACCGACAATGCGGCGATGATCGCCTGGGCGGGCGTCGAGCGGCTCGCGAACGAGCTCGTCGATGACCTGGATGCGCCAGCGCGTGCCCGGTGGCCGCTGGACGAAACCGCGGAGAAGGTGCGCGGCGCGGGCGTGAAGGCATGAAGCTCGGCATTCTCGGAGCAGGCGCGTGGGGCACTGCGCTCGCGCAGATCGCGGCGAAGGGCGGCGAGACCTTGTTGTGGGCGCTTGAGGATGACGTGATCTCCGCCGTCAACCGAATCCATCAGAACCCCATCTATCTGCCCGGCGTGGAGCTTGATCCCGCGATCCGCGCGACCGGCAATTTCTCCGAGCTCCGCGACTGCGACGCATGGCTCGTCGTCACCCCGGCGCAGCACATGCGTGCCGTGCTCGAGCGCATGCCGTGCCCGAACATGCCGCTCGTCCTCTGCGCCAAGGGCATCGAGGAGAGTTCGGGCAAGCTGCTGCACGAGGTCGCCAAAGACGTGTGCCCCAGTTCCCCGGTCGCTGCCCTTTCCGGACCGACCTTCGCCGATGAGGTTGCCAAGAGTCTTCCGACCGCGGTGACGCTCGCCGCCGAAGATCTCGATCTCGCCGAGGGGCTGCGCGAGCGGATCGCCCGCCCTGCGTTCCGCATCTACGTCTCCGACGATGTCGCGGGCGCAGAGATCGGCGGCGCGGTCAAGAACGTGCTCGCGATCGCCTGTGGCGTCGTCGAGGGCAAAGGCCTCGGGCAGAATGCACGCGCCGCACTCGTCGCCCGCGGTTTCGCCGAGATGCGGCGCTTCGGCCTCGCCTGCGGCGCAAAGCGCGAAACTCTCTCCGGGCTTTCCGGGCTCGGGGATCTCGTCCTGACTTGCTCGTCAAAGAGCTCGCGCAATTACTCTCTCGGAATCGGCATTGGTCAGGGCCGCTCCGCCGCCGAGTTGTTGGCGGACAGAAGGACCGTTGCCGAAGGTGCGTTCACCGCGCCTGTGCTGGCGCGGATCTCGCACGAAAAAGGCGTCGACATGCCGATCGTAAATGCGGTCGATGCGCTGATCGCCGGCCGCGCCAACGTCGAGCAGGTCCTCGACGAGCTGCTGTCGCGCCCGCCGCGAGCCGAAGGCGCTTAGAAATCGATCGCGATACCCTTCTTTTCCCAGTCGCCGTAGCGGGTGGGATCGAGCCGATGCTCTTCGCCGGCGGGCGGTTCGGCCTTCTCGACAGGCTCCGGCTCGGGTGCCGGGGACGACGGGCTGAGATGCGCCGGGGGATCGAGGTGCTTCGGCCGTTTCATGACGCCAAGATGGGCGTCTGGGCTCCCCATGCCAAGCACTGAAGGCGTAGCTCCGCGCCGAGCGGCGCTTCAAATGCTCGATTCGGTGCTCCGGCGCGGGCAAACGCTTGACGCCGCCGCCGCACGAGCCCGCAACCTGTCGCCATCCGATCATGGCCTCGCGGTCGCAATCGCCGGCGAAGTCCTCCGCCGCATCCCCGACCTCGACGCGCTGATCGACAGCGCCACGCGCCAGCGGCTGCCCGACGACAGCAAGGCGCGGATGGTGCTCCGGATCGCGCTCGCCCAGAAGATTGGGCTCGGAACGCCCGATCATGCGCTGGTCGCCACCGCATTGCCGCTGGTCGACGGCGGTCCGCGGCGGCTCGTCCATGGCGTCCTCGGCACGCTGCTCCGGCGCGGCGTGCCGAACGGCGATTCGCCGCAGCTGCCACCCGACGTCGAGCAGCGCTGGAGCGCTGCGTGGGGCGAGACAGTCGTTGAAGCTGCGCGCCGGCAGATTGCCCAACGTCCGCCGCTAGACCTCAGCTTCGCCAATGATTCGGAAGCCCAGACGTACGCAGACGAGGAGAACGGCGCTTCGCTCGCGCCGAACCATGTCCGGCTCGACAGTTCCTCCGTCACCGAACTCGCCGGCTTTGAGGCCGGCCGCTGGTGGGTCCAGGACCTCGCCGCCTCGCTCCCGGCGCGGCTAATTCCGCCAGATGCAGTGGACGTTCTCGACCTCTGCGCAGCGCCGGGCGGCAAGACGATGCAGCTGGCTGCTGCCGGCCACCGCGTGACGGCGGTGGATTCGTCGGCAAGTCGTCTCGGACGACTGCGCGAAAATCTCCAGCGGACCCACCTCTCGGCCGATCTCGTCGAAGCTGACGCACTCCAGTGGAAGCCCGGCCGCTCGTTCGACGCGATCCTGCTCGACGCGCCGTGCTCCGCGACCGGCACATTCCGCCGGCATCCGGAGGTGCTCTATCGCGCGCGACCGACGGTCATCGGCGATAATGCCGCACTTCAGGCGCAGCTTCTTGCAACTGCGTCGCAATGGCTCAAGCCCAGCGGAGTGCTTGTCTATTCCGTCTGCTCGCTAGAGCCGCAGGAGGGTGAAGAGGTGATCGACCGTTTCCTCGCCGAGCATTCTGATTTCTCCATCGACGCCCCCGCTCTTCCGGACTTCGCCGGCGCGACGCGCCGCGGCTGGGTTCGCATTCTTCCCGGACTACTCGAAGCCGAAGGCGGGCTCGACGGCTTCTTCATGGCGCGGCTTGTCCGCCGGCCTTAATCCCGTCTAATCACGCCCATGGACCAAAAGCGGCCCCAGCCGATCATCGCGCCTTCGATCCTTTCGGCCGACTTCGCCAACCTCGGCCAAGAGGTGCGCGCGGTCGATGAAGCCGGGGCCGACTGGATCCACGTCGATGTGATGGACGGCCATTTCGTCCCGAACCTGACGATTGGCCCGGCCGTCGTGAAGGCGCTTCGCGCGCACACCCAAAAGCCCTTTGACGTGCACCTGATGATCGCGCCGGTCGATCCGTTCCTCGACGCCTTCGCGGAAGCGGGCGCCGACATCATTACCGTGCATCCTGAGGCCGGTCCGCACCTTCATCGGACGATCCAGCGGGTGAAGGGGCTCGGCAAGAAGGCCGGCGTGTCGCTCAACCCGGCGACCCCGGCCAAGGCGCTCGATTACGTTCTCGAGGAAGTCGATCTGGTGCTGGTGATGAGCGTCAATCCCGGCTTCGGCGGTCAGAAGTTCATTCCCAGCCAGCTGAGGAAGATCGAAGCGATCGCCAACCGCATCTCGAAGGAATCGCTCGACGCGATCGTTGAGGTCGATGGCGGGGTCGACGCGGAGACGGCTCCGAAGGCGCTCGATGCCGGAGCGACCGCGCTCGTTGCGGGCACCGCCGTGTTCCGCGGCGGTCCCTCGGCCTACGCCGACAATATCAAGGCGCTTCGGGGCCGCCAGTGAGCGGCGGCTCGTCGGCCGAACGCGCGATCGTTACGAGGCTCGCGCGGGGCTCGCTGCTGTCGCGACTCAAGCAGGGCAAGCAGCCGCTCAAACTTGTCGCGGTTCCGCGCGACCACGTCCATGGGGATCGACAGCGCGGTGAGGCGCTGCTCGCCGGCCGCTTCACCGCGGGTACCGAGACTATTTCGCTGAAGGATCTCGACTTTACGGCAGCCGACTCAAGCGGGCCGCTGGCCGAGCAGCTCCAAGGCTTCTCCTGGCTCCGCGATCTTGCCGCCGCCGCTTCACGGGAGAAGGGTGCTCGGATCGGCGAAGCGATGGTCGGCCGCTGGCTACTGGCGCACGGGACCCGCGTCGACGAAGCGTGGGCGCCACATCTGTGGGGCGAGCGGATCCTCTTCTGGACGGCTTACGCACCGTACATCCTTTCGAGCAGCGACGGCGGCTATCGCTCTGCGCTTCTGAACACGCTCGCGCGCGGAGCACGCCACCTCGACGGAAATGCCGACAAGGCGCCTGCCGGTCTCGACCGCGTGACTGCCTGGTGCGGAGGCGTCGCCGCCAGCCTTCTCGTGCAGGGCGGCGTCCCGCGGGTTGCGCGCGGCGAGGCCGGGCTCGGGCGCGCACTTTCGTCCGCGCAGTTCGACGACGGCGGGCTGATCAGCCGCTCCCCGTTTGAGCAGATGCAGCTGGTCGACCGTCTCGGCCTCCTGCGCGCCTGCTACCAGGCGGCGAAGCAGACGATCCCCGACACCATCGAAGCCGCGTCCCAGGCGTCACTTGCGGCGCTTCATGGCGTCACTTTGGGCGACGGCGCGTTGTCGAGCTGGCAGGGCTGCAATCCCGCCGAGGCGGCGCGTCTGACCGCGCTGATCGACGGCTGTGGCCTTCGTGCCCGGCCGCTTCGACAGGCGCGCGGCTGGGGCTATCACCGAATGTCGGCGCTCGGCACGATCCTGATCATCGACGCCGCCCCTCCGCCGCAACAAAAGGTCGCGGCGCAGGGCTCCGCGTCCACTCTGGCGTTCGAGCTTTCCGATGGAGCGCAGCGTCTGGTCGTCAATTGCGGAGGGCCAGGCCCGCTGCCGACCGACTTGCCGGTCGAGCTGGTCGAGGGATTGCGAACCACGGCGGCGCATTCGACGCTGGTCCTCGCCGACACGAACTCGACCAACATCCTCACCGACGGATCGCTCGGCAAAGGCGTCGAGGACGTCGCGATCGATCGCCACGAGGACAATGATTCGAGCCGGCTCGAAGCGAGCCACGACGGCTACGTCCGAGCATTCGGCATGGTCCACAAGCGCAGCCTGATGCTCGGCAACGACGGGAAGGAGCTTCGCGGCGCCGACCACCTCCAGCCGAAGGGTCGCAAGAAGATTCGCGAATCCGCGCCTTACGCCGTGCGCTTTCATCTCGCTCCGGGGGTCGAGCCGACGATCACCGCCGACGGAATGGGTGCGATCCTGCGCTCGAAAGGCGCGCCGCCGTGGAACTTCCGCTGCCGCGGCGGCAACCTCGCCGTCGAAGAGAGCCTGTGGATCGACGGCCACGGCCAGCCCCATCGCACGATGCAGCTTGTCATTGCCGGCGAAGTTTCGGCATTGGGCGGCGAAATCGGCTGGCAGTTCCGCCGCGCCAGCTAATCGCAGAAGGAGCAGGAATGACCGACCTCGTCCCCGTCCGTCGGGCGCTGATCTCGCTTTCGGACAAGAGCGGCCTCGACGAGCTCGCGGCCGGCCTCGCCCGCCACGGTGTCGAGATCGTCTCGACCGGCGGGACTGCAGCTAAAGTCACCGAAAATGGCGTACCAGTGCGTGACATTAGTGACCTTACCGGCTTTCCGGAGATGATGGACGGTCGGGTCAAGACGCTCCATCCGAAGGTCCATGGCGGGCTGCTCGCGGTCCGTGACAATCCTCAGCATGTCGCATCGATGGCGGAGCATGGCATTGCGCCGATCGATCTCGTCGTCGTCAATCTCTACCCATTCCTGAAGACCGTGATGAGCGGCGCCGACCGCGACACGATCATCGAGAATATCGATATCGGCGGACCGTCGATGGTCCGCTCTGCCGCCAAGAACCACGCTCATGTCGCGATCGTCACCGATCCCGGCGACTACGCCGCGCTCCTCGGCGAACTCGACGCGAACAATGGCAGCACGACACTCGCGCTCCGCAAGAAGCTGGCGGCGAAAGCCTATGCGCTTACCGCCTCCTATGACTCGCTGATCTCGCAATGGTTCGCTTTCGCCGACCAGGGGCAGCGCTGGCCCGAGACATGGGTGCTCGGGAATGAGCTCAAGATGCCGCTGCGCTACGGGGAAAACCCGCACCAGCAGGCGGCGCTTTATGTCCCCGTCGGCCCAAGCAGCAGAGGCATTGCCCAAGCCGAACAGGTCCAGGGCAAGGAGCTAAGCTACAACAATCTCAATGACGCGAACGCCGCGCTCGAGCTCGTCTCCGAGTTCCGCGAGAGCGACCCGACAGTCGTCATCGTCAAGCACGCCAACCCGTGCGGCGTCGCCACGCGTGGGTCGCTGATCGAGGCATGGAACGAGGCGCTCGCCTGCGACAGCGTTTCGGCGTTCGGCGGAATCGTCGCCACCAATCGGCTGCTCGACGCACCGACCGCCGAGGCGATCACCCATATCTTCACCGAAGTCGTCGTCGCGCCGGACGCCGACGAACAGGCGAAAGCGATCTTCGCGAAGAAGAAGAACCTTCGTCTGCTGCTGACCGGCGACCTGCCCGACCCGCGGCGGCCCGGTCAGACCATGGCGGTCATCACCGGCGGCCTGCTCGTCCAGGATCGCGACAAGGGCATGGTGACGCGCGACGAGCTCAAGTGCGTGACGAAGCGCCAGCCGAGCGAACAGGAACTCCGCGACTGCCTGTTTGCCTGGACCGTCGCCAAGCACGTCAACTCGAACGCGATCGTCTACGCCAAGAACGGAGTCACTGCGGGCATTGGCGCCGGCCAGATGAACCGCCGCGACAGCGCCCGCATCGCAGCAATTCGCGCGAAGGAGGCGGCGGAGGCGAACGGCTGGCCCGAATCGCGCACGGTCGGTTCAGCGGTCGCGTCGGATGCTTTCTTCCCGTTCGCGGACGGCCTGCTCGCCGCTGCCGAGGCCGGCGCCACCGCGGTGATCCAGCCCGGCGGCTCGATCCGCGACGAGGAAGTGATCGCTGCCGCCGATGAGGCGGACCTCACCATGCTCTTCACCGGCATGCGTCACTTCAGACATTAAACGATATCGTCGGCTACCCTGTCGCGCTCCGAGGCGAGCTCGCCATCTGGCAAGTCCGTAGGGTCCGCCTTGCCCATGCGGAACAGCTCGCGATCCTTGGGTCCGAATCCCTTCGTCCACAGCATCGCGCCGAACGCAACCAAGATCGCCGGCACCGCGAGCAAGTGCCACGCCTCGGGGAGGATCGTCCTCAGGACGACGCCGACGACCACCCCGGCCGCGGTCGCCCAGACGAGATTCCACCGCCAGCCGTTCACGCTGTGGCCGAGCTCGCGTTCGAGCAGCCGCGCCTTGGTGAACCACGCGAAGGCGAGCGCTATACACAGGCCGATCGCCGGCCCGGTCGCCTGGAAGGTCTGAGGCAGCCCTTCGGCCTTCATGATCAGGATCAACGCGGCGGCTCCGCTGGCCTCGAGCGTGAGCATGATCAGGCTGAGGATCATGTTGCGTTTGCGTGCGATGTAGATGAGCGCCGCTTCGCAGACGAATGCCGACGCCGCGATCACTTCGGCGGCGAGAAGGAAACCGAGCATCGCCGTGCCGCCCGTGAATCCCGATCCGACCAGCCCCATCACGGCGCGTCCGGGGATTCCGAGCGCGAGCGCGATCCCGAGCTGCGCGGCGATGATCCAGTAGGTCACCTGGCGCACCTGGCTCGCGACCGCCGCCCGGTCATTGACCGCGAACCGCCGCACGATCGCCGGCCCCAGCACCGGCTCGAAGCTGGTCTTGAGCTTGGCCGGGAGCGTCGCGACCTGCTGCGCGGCGTAATAGATTCCCACGTACGCGGCGGGCAGGAACGCGCCGAGCACCGCGAGGTCGATTCGCCTCGACGCCCATTCGACCGCGTCCGCGGCTGCGACGGGCACGTTGCGCCACGCCGTCATCCATGACGTCGCAAGATCCGGCGCCCAGCCTTTCGGCAGACCATACATTTTGAGCAGCGGAATGAGCGCGGCGATGAGTGCCGCGACCATCGAAAAGACATAGGCGATGATCAGCCCGTCCTCGAGCGAGATGTACGACCAGGCGAACGCGACGATGGTGATCGTCCACGGCTGGATCAGCGACCGCGATCGCACCGTGGACGCCACGTCATTGTGATAGGCGAGCGCCGCGAGCGCGATGTCCGTCCAGCTGATCGCCAGCACGGTGATGGCGAGCAGCCGGTCGAGGCCGTGCACCTCGGTGGTCGGATACATCGCCTTGGGGAAAGCGACGAGGATAGCGGTGCCGACCGCCGAGGCGATCGCCGCCACCAGCATCGCGTCGGCGACGATCCAGGCCTGCGGCTTCTTTCCGTTTGCGAGCAGCTGGGCGAGGCCGCGCCTCAAGCCCAGCGCAGCGACCTGCGCGGCGAACTCTACCGTCAGCACCGCATAAGCGAAGCGGCCAAGCGCGGCTGGGCCGTAGATCCGCCCGCCGATGAACAGGAACGGCGCCATTCCCGCCAATCGAAGCACGAACCCGAACACGTTGAGTCGGCCGCCACGCGCGAGCGTCGCCATTTCCGCATCCGGTGAACCACCCTTGGCGGCGGTCCGATCAGGCTTGCTCAGTGAGCTTCGCCCCAATGCGCCCCCCATCCCACCTCGACGTCGAGCGGAACGTCGAGTGCGATCGCCGGCTGCGCGGCTTCGGCCATTACGCGCTTGATGACCGCCGCAGCATCATCCTCGTGGCCCTCGGGAACTTCGAAGACCAGCTCGTCATGCACTTGCAGCAGCATCTTCACGCCGTCGAGTCCGGCCGCTCGGAGCGCCTCGTCCATCCGCGCCATCGCCCTCTTGATGAGGTCGGCGCTGGTTCCCTGGATCGGCGCGTTGATCGCCGCCCGTTCGGCGCCGCCGCGGATCGACGGCTTGGGCGAGCGGATGTTCGGCTCAAAATGTGTCTTCCGCCCGAACAGGGTCCGGGTGAACCCGTGCTCCCGCGCAAACGCCAGCGTGGCGTGCGAGAAAGCGCGGATGCCAGGGAAGCGCTCGTAGTAGCGGTCGATGATCGCCTTGCCTTCGTCCCTGGGAAGCCCGAGCCGTCCGGCGATGCCCCACGCCGAGCTACCGTAGAGGATGGCGAAATTGATCGTCTTGGCCTGGTTGCGCGTGTCGCGGTCGACGCGGCCGAACAGCTCCTCCGCGGTCATGCTGTGGATGTCGGCGCCGCTGCGGAACGCCTCCTTGAGCTGTGGGACATCGGCCATGTGCGCGGCGAGCCTGAGCTCGATCTGGCTGTAGTCGGCGGACAGGAGCTTGTGCCCCTCGTCGGCGATGAACGCGTCGCGGATTTTCCGCCCGACCTCGGTGCGGATCGGGATGTTCTGAAGGTTCGGGTCATTCGACGACAGCCGCCCGGTCTGCGCGCCGGTCAGGCTGAAGCTCGTGTGCACGCGTCCGGTTTCGGGATTGATCTGCTGCTGAAGCGCGTCGGTGTAGGTGCTCTTGAGCTTGGTCAGCTGGCGCCATTCGAGCACCAGCGTCGCGCAGGTGACCCCCTCCGCGGCAAGCCTCTCGAGCTCGTTCACGTCGGTCGAATATTGTCCGCTCTTGCCCTTGCGGCCGCCTTTCAGCCCCAGGCGCCCGTAGAGCACCTCGCCGAGCTGCTGCGGGCTGCCGATCGTGAACGGCCCGCACGCCGCCTCGTAGATCTTCTCTTCCAGCGCCTGGATGTCGCGCCCGAACTCGGCGGACAACCGCGCCAGATAGTCGCGGTCGACCTTGATCCCGCGCCGCTCCATCCGGCTGATCACCGGCACCAGCGGCTTGTCGACGCGCTCGTAGACGCGCGCGACATTCTCCGCCGCGAGCCGCGGCTTCAGCCTCAGCCACAGCCGAAGCGTGATGTCGGCGTCCTCGCCGGCATATTCCGTCGCCGGGCCGAGCGGCACCTTGTCGAAGGTGATCTGGCTCTTCCCCGTGCCGCACAGCGACTTGTAGCTCATGCACTCGTGGTCGAAGTGCGCCTTGGCGAGCTCGTAGAGACCGTGGCCGAAGCTCTTCCCCGCATCGAGGTCGAAGCTCATCACCATCGTGTCGTCGACCGGCGCAACCGAGATGCCGGCCTTGTCGAACATCACCCAGTCATATTTGAAATTGTGCCCGATCTTGAGCACTGCCGGATTCTCGAGCAGCGGCCTCAACTTCTGCAGCACCAGCGCCATCGGCAGCTGGTTCGGCGCATCCGAGTAAAGATCGGCGCCGCTGTGGCCGACGGGGATGTAGCAGGCGCGGTTGGGCGCGGTCGCAAGGCTGATCCCCGCGAGCTTGGCGATGATGCAGTCGATGCAATCCGTTTCGGTATCGACCGCGACAAACCCTTGAGCCGTTGCTTCCGCGATCCAGTGGTCGAGCGCGGCCTCGTCGGTCACCGTCTCGTATTTCGACCGGTCGACTTCGATATTCTCCGGCTCCGCAGCGGCGGCTGGCTTGCGGTCCATTGCCGCCATGACGTCATTCCGGACGGTTGCGCCGGTCTGCGTCGGAGTGCCGCCCATCAGCCGCGCATGAAGCGTCTTGAAGCCTTGGTCGGCGAGAAAGTCGGCGAGCGGCTCCTTGGGGATATGCTTCATCTCGAGCGCGTCGAGCGGCTCGGGCAGGTTGGCGTCGCATACCAACCGTACGAGCTCGCGGCTCAGCCGCGCCGCTTCGGCATGCTCGATCAGCGACTGCTTGAGCTTCGGCTTGGTGATCTCGTCGGTGCTCGCAAGCACCGTCTCGAGATCGCCGAACTGCTGGATCAGCTGGCTCGCGGTCTTCGGCCCGACGCCCGGGACGCCCGGCACATTGTCGACGCTGTCGCCCATCAACGCGAGCACATCGCCGACCTTCTCCGGCGGCACCCCGAACTTCTCCAGCACCTCGTTCCTGCCGATGCGGCGGTCATTCATCGTGTCGAGCATGTCGATCCCGGCATCCTCGTCGATCAGCTGCATCAAATCCTTGTCGGAGCTGACGATGGTGACCTTCCAGCCCTGCTTCTTCGCCTCGGTCACGTAACAGGCGATGATGTCGTCGGCTTCCAGGCCCTCTTCCTCGATGCAGGGGATCGAGAAGGCGCGCGTGGCGACGCGGATCAGCGGGAATTGCGGGACGAGGTCCTGCGGCGGCGGCGGCCGGTGCGCCTTGTACTGGTCGTACATCTCGTTGCGGTGCGTGTGCTCGCTCGCGTCGAGGATCACCGCCATGTGCGTCGGCCCGTCGGCCTTCGACAGCCCGTCGGCCAGCTTCCACAGCATCGTCGTGTAGCCATAGACCGCGCCCGCCGGCTGGCCGTGCCGGTTCGTCAGCGGCGGCAGCCGGTGATAGGCGCGGAAGATGTAGCTCGACCCGTCGACCAGGTAGAGGTGCGGGCTCGCGGAAGGCGTGGAAGCGTCGGGCATGAAGGGTCGGATTTAGCAGGGTGACAGCGGGAAGGAAGCTAAGGCTGATGTAGGAACCCGTGCGCCCGCTTCCGACCGTTCGGCGACGGCAGTCCGATCAGCGGCTGATGTTAAGGCCGATCCGCTGCCAGTCGTAGACTCGCTGCTTGGCTTCCTGCTCGTAGCTGAACCATTGCTCCTTGGTCAGGCAGACCTAGTGCCTCTCGAGCCTGCTGCCGAGCACGTCCTGGGAGCGGCACACGAGCTTATCCAGATCGCTCTTGTTCTTGTCCGCCTTCGTCGGCGTGAATTTCGTCAGATCATCCTGAAAGACGATCTGAGCAAAGAGCGGTGCCGGAACCGCCAACAGCGCAACGGCGATGACGATGAACTTGGACATGATGTCACTTCCGATTTGATTAGCAGAATTGGGATCCCGATCAGTGGCTCGCCAGACCGATCCGCTGCCAGTCGTAGACTCGCTGCTTCGCTTCCTGCTCGTAGCTGAACCATTGCTCCTTGGTCAGGCAGACCTGGTGCCTTTCGAGGCGGCTGCCGAGCACGTCCTGGGAGCGGCACACGAGCTTATCCAGATCGCTCTTGTTCTTGTCCGCCTTCGTCGGCGTGAATTTCGTCAGATCATCCTGAAAGACGATCTGAGCAAAGAGCGGTGCCGGAACCGCCAACAACGCAACGGCGATGAAGACGAACTTGGACATGGTCACCTCAGTTCCGAGTCGATCATTATCACAAATCAACAACGAAAGGTGAGCGAATGTAACCGCGTATGGCCGCCGATCTGCTTTGGCAAACATTGCGGATGCGCACGGGGAGCCTAGAGTGATCCGGTGCCGGGCTGCATCTTCTGCTCCATCGCCGCCGGCGAAATATCCGCGGCGATTGTCTTTCGGGACGAGCAGCTGGTCGCGTTCATGGACAGCAGCCCGATCCGGCGCGGCCATGTCCAGATCGTTCCCCGCGCGCATTTCGAGACTTTCGACGTGCTTCCGCCGGAGCTCCTCAACCGCATGTCGCTGCTCGCGCAGCGGCTCGCCGCGAGGCTCAAGCAAATGACCGGCGTTGAGCGGGTCGCCTTCCTGTTCACCGGCGGCGACGTGCCGCACGCCCATGCCCACGTGCTACCGATGGTCGAGGCAACCGACATCACGTCGGGCCAGTACATTCTTCCGCCGAAGCCGCAGCTGTCGTCCGCGCACCTCCGCCAGCCACTCGACGAGCTGAGAGCGGTCGCTCGGGAGATCGGCGAGATCCGGCTTTAGGCGCTTAGGGGACCAGCACCGTGTCCTTCGGCTGCGCCAGCATCTTCGGATAATCGAGCGTGTAGTGCAGCCCGCGGCTTTCGTGGCGGCTGAGTGCGCTTCGGATGATGAGGTCGGCGACCTCGACCAGGTTCCTCAATTCGATCAGGTCTGGCGTGACCCGGAAGTGGCCGTAATATTCGGTGACTTCGCGCCGAAGCATGTCGATCCGGTGCTTGGCCCGCTCCAGCCGCTTGGTCGTGCGCACGATGCCCACGTAGTTCCACATGAAGCGGCGGATCTCACCCCAAGTCTGGGTGATCACCACCTCCTCGTCACTGTCCGTCACGCGGCTTTCGTCCCAGGCGCGGATCGGTGGCACGTCGGGGAGCGAATCCCAGTTCGCATCGATGTGCTTCGCCGCCGCCTCGCCGAACACTAGACATTCGAGCAGGCTGTTCGAAGCGAGCCGGTTGGCGCCGTGGAGCCCAGATTGCGTCACCTCGCCGGCCGCGTAGAGACCGGGCGCATCCGTCCGCCCGTCGAGACCCACCACCACGCCCCCGCAGGTGTAATGCTGGGCCGGGACGACCGGGATCGGCTCGGCCGTGATGTCGATCCCGAGCCCGAGCAGCTTCTCGTAGATGTTGGGGAAGTGCGCCCGAACGAAATCCGGTTCGCGCTCGGAAATGTCCAGGAATACATAATCGAGCCCGTCTCGCTTGATCTCATGGTCGATCGCCCGTGCGACGATGTCGCGCGGCGCCAGCTCTCCCCGCTCGTCATAGTCAGGCATGAAGCGATGACCTGTTTCCGGGTGCTTGAGGATCCCGCCCTCGCCACGCACCGCCTCGGTAATCAGGAAGTTCTTGACCTGCAGATTGTAGAGGCAGGTCGGGTGGAACTGCATCATCTCCATGTTCGAGACTCGGCAGCCCGCCCGCCATGCCATTGCGATCCCGTCGCCGGTCGCTCCGCGGGGTGCCGTCGAATAGAGATAGGCGCGGCCCGCTCCACCGGTCGCCAGGATCGTGGCTCGGCCGGTCAAAGTCTCCACCCGCTTCTTCCTGCGGTGGTAGGCGTAAAGCCCGTGCACCGCCCCGCTGGTGGAAAAATGGCTCGCGTTGCGGCCGGTCACGAGGTCGACCGCGACCATGTCGGGCACGAGCCTGATGTTGGGATGTTTCGCCGCCGCAGCTTCGAGCGCCTGCTGGATCGCATAGCCGGTCGCATCGGCGACATGGACGATTCGGCGATGGCTGTGCCCGCCTTCGCGAGTCAGGTGGAGCGCATTGCCGTCGGTCGCGAACGGCACACCCAGCTCGATCAGATGTTCGATCGCACGCGGCGCCGCCTCGATCACATGCTCGACCACCTTGGGATCGTTGAGACCCGCGCCGGCGATCATGGTGTCGTTGATGTGCGCTTCGAAGCTGTCGCCTTCCTCCAGCACAGCGGCGATCCCGCCCTGCGCGCGGCCCGTCGCTCCTTCGCCAAGCGCGCCCTTCGCGATCACCGCAACGTTGCGCGTCTCGGCAAGGTTGAGGGCCGCCGTTAGGCCAGCCGCGCCCGATCCGACGATCAATACGTCGGTGTCTATGCTCACGCGGCTTCTTGCTCGGCTGAGGTCAGACTGATGAACACATCCTCGAGATCCGGGTCGCGCGTCGACACGTCGACGATCCCGAGCCCGTCGGCGGTGAGCGCCGCCAGCACCTCGCCCGCATTCACCTTGTCCTTGCGATAGGTGATCTCGAGCGTGCGTTCATCGACGAGAGCGATATTCTCGAAGCAACTGTTTGTCGGCACCTGCGCGATGTCGCGGTCGAAGGTGACGACGACGGCTTTCTCCTGCGCCTTGGCCACGAGCTCGCGTGTCGGCTCGTTGGCGATCACCTGGCCGTGATTGATGATCGCGATGCGGTCGCACAGCTCCTCGGCTTCCTCGAGATAATGGGTGGTGAGCACGATCGTCACGCCCTCGGCGTGGAGCTTGCGGACATAATTCCACAGCTGCCGGCGAAGCTCGACGTCGACTCCGGCGGTAGGCTCGTCGAGCACCAGGATCGGCGGCGAATGGACCATCGCCTTGGCGACCAGCAGCCGACGCTTCATGCCCCCCGAAAGGGTGCGGGAATAAGCGTTCGCCTTGTCCGTGAGGTGCATCGCGGCAAGGAGCTCGTCGCTTTTGCGCTCCGCGGCGGCAATTCCGTAGAGACCCGCCTGGATCTCCAGCGTCTCGCGCGGCGTGAAGAAGGGATCGAAGATGATCTCCTGCGGCACCACGCCTATCGATCGCTTCGAATTGCGCGGATGCTCGTCAATATCGAAGCCCCAGATCGTCACCTTGCCGCTGGTCTTCACCACCAGGCCCGCAAGGATGTTGATCAGGGTCGACTTTCCCGCGCCATTGGGTCCCAGAAGACCGAAAATCTGCCCGCGCGGCACGTCGAAGCTGACATCATTCAGCGCTCGCTTGCCGCCCGCGTAGGTTTTGGAGAGCGATTCGATGCGGATGGCGGCCTCGACCATGATGCCCGCGGCATACGGGCGGCGCTCTCCGCCGACAAGGATTCACGGTAAATCGGCGCTTAACCCTAACTGCTAGAGTGATTTTCAGGTTAACCGAATATCTGCGCTCGTCTGATGAGCGCTCACCAACGCCTCTTTCCTGCGGTCGCCGGCGCGGTCTTGCTGCTGTTGCCTGGAACGGCGGCCGCCGCGCCTGTTGCCGCGACGAAGAACGCGACCGGCACGGCGAGCATCCTGA
>JABFXK010000223.1 GCA_013361785.1 Sphingomonas sp. | reverse complement strand
ATTCGCATCGGAGACGATGAATCGGGGGTCGCCTTCGGTCTGGGGCCAGTCGAGGGGAAGCGCGATCTGGTCCGGCCCCTGCTTCATTGGGCCTCACCCGAATTCTGCGTCGGCGTGCCTTGGGAAGGAGCAGTCGGCTGAGTCGCGGGAGGCGGCGACGGAATCGGCGGCGGTTTGTTGCCGGCAGGATGCATGTGCACGACCGTGCCCGAAAAATCGACGATCCAGCCACGCGCGCTCAGCGCCGCAGCGAGCTGCGCGATCGTTCCGTGGTATGCGATCAGGACATAGCTGGTGCCGTTGGGATTGATCTGCTGGGGAGTCGCCGAATCCACCCCTCCCAAGGTGCGCAGATGCGCCATCGCGAAATTGTAGATGCTGACGTCGTTGCCGATGATCTGCACCTGATAGGCGTTGACCGCATTGACCGGCTTGACCGCAGGCGGGGGCGCCTGCTCCGGCAGTTGCTGTACGGGAGGCGGCGGCAGGTTGAGCGACGGGTCGCGCGACAGGCGGCCCGAGGCGAGCGCCTGCGCGAAGATCGCATCGATCCGCTGTGCCCCTTGCGCCATCATCGCGGGAATCGCTTCGCTGTTCGCCGCCGTCAGCGTGAAACCGCCGAGCACTTCGTTGTCAGGGCCATGCCGGGCGATGAATCGGCCGCGTGCCGGTCCGCCGGGGTAAGCGCGTTGAAGCTGCACTTCCGCGACAAGGATGTCCTGCGCGCCGTACATGTCGAGCAGCGCCCGCCACCAGCCGCGCCCGGGGCGCGCCGTCTGCGCCGCGTTGATCAGCAGCGGGTCGGCGCCCATGCCGCTGACGCGCACATATTTGATCGGAGTCTGGGCGATCGGGAACTGGGCCCACGCGCGTTGCCAGGCATTGCGGAACTCGACGCTCGTCTCCGTTCCCGCAGTGACGGTGACCGGGATGAGGAGCATCGGCACCGAATGCTCGCTAATCTGCGCACCCTCGATGCCGAGGAACGGCGCGGCCTTGTCACGATCGAACTCGACCCTGAGATCGGCGATGTAGCGATTGGGGCCGATCAGCTCGCGATCGACGTTGATCGAGCTCACGATCTGGTCGAGCGTGGTGTCCGGAAGATTCGGCGCCTGGTTGATCGGCGCGTTGTGCATTTTCGCCCATAGCGAACGGAAAGCCTGCCGCTGCGCCATGCGCCAGCCGTCTAGCCGAGCCGTCTGCGCGTCGGCGGCGCCGACATCGACGTGGACGGAGGCGCTCTCCAGCGTGTCGGTCGTGTCGAGTGGAAGAATGCCGCGGTCGCCGCTCTCAAGCTGCGCGGACACCGCCTCGCCGATTCCAACGGCGGCGAGGAGCAGCAAGACCGGACGTGCAAGACGGCGACGGAGCATTCGCGGCGTCTTTTGGCGACAACGGCGTGGAAATCCAAGCGGGATGTGGCTAGCGCCGGCGCAAATGGGACTGACGTACAAAGACGCAGGCGTGTCGATCGACGCCGGAAATGCGCTGGTGAAGGCAATCGGGCCCCTCGCGCGCTCCACGGCAAGGCCGGGCGCGGATGCGGAGCTGGGCGGATTCGGTGGCTTCTTCGACCTCAAGGCCGCCGGCTATTCGGATCCGCTGCTGGTTGCTGCGAACGACGGCGTCGGAACCAAGCTCAAGCTCGCGATCGAGAGCGGGCGCCACGAGGGCGTCGGCATCGACCTCGTTGCGATGTGCGCCAACGATCTGATCGTCCAGGGCGCGGAGCCTTTGTTCTTCCTCGATTATTACGCGACCGGAAAGCTCGACAATGAAGTGGCCGCGGCGGTGGTTGCTTCTATCGCCGAAGGTTGCCGGCGCGCCGGCTGCGCGCTCATCGGGGGTGAAACGGCGGAGATGCCGGGCATGTATGCCGCCGGCGATTACGACCTCGCGGGCTTCTGCGTCGGCGCAGTCGAGCGGGACAAGGTGCTGACCGGAGCCGACATTCGCCCGGGTGATGTCATCATCGGACTCTCAAGCTCGGGTGTGCACAGCAACGGCTTCTCGCTCGTCCGCCGAATCATCGAGCAAAAAGGCTGGGACCTCGAGGAGAACTTTCCGAGCCTTGGTACGAGCCTTGGTGATGCACTGCTGCAACCGACGAAAATCTATGTCCGGTCGCTTCTGCCGCTCGTCCAGGAAGGGCAGATCAAGGGTCTCGCCCATATCACCGGCGGCGGACTTCTCGAGAATATTCCAAGGGTTCTGCCGGACGGCTGCCATGCCGTGATCGATGCGGCGAGGTGGCAGCTGCCTTCCGTTTTCCTGCTTCTCCAGGATGGCGGGCAGATCGCGCCGGAGGAGATGGCGAGGACGTTCAACTGCGGCGTCGGCATGGCCGCGATTGTCGCTTCGGAAGCGGTGGATTCGGTCGTAAATGCGCTGACGGGCGCAGGCGAACCCGCGTTCAAGATCGGCCGGGTTGAAGAAGGAGCCCGCGGCTGCACGGTCGAGGGCCAGGCCGGCGCGTGGAATTCCCCGAAAGACTGGTCCGCGACTCACAATGCGTGATCCCAGGCGCGTCGGAATTCTGATTTCCGGCCGCGGTAGCAACATGCGCGCGCTGGTCGAACGGGCAGACAATTATGAGGTGGTCGTGGTGGCCTCGAACAAGCCGCAGGCGCCGGGCCTGGAATGGGCGAAGGAACGCGGCGTTGCGGCATGGTCGCTCGAGAGCAAAGGGGCCGACAAGGAAGAATACGACCGGACGCTTTCGGCCGTGCTGGAGGATCACGGCGTCGGCACGATTGCTCTCGCCGGGTTCATGCGCATTCTTTCGCCCTGGTTTGTTGAGCACTGGGCTGGCCGGATCATCAACATCCACCCTTCCCTCCTGCCGAAATATCGCGGTCTCGACACGCATGCGCGCGCGATCGAAGCGGGCGACAAGGTCGGCGGCTGCTCGGTGCACGTGGTGACCGAGGAGCTCGATGCCGGGCTGGTGCTCGGGCACGCCGAGGTGCCGATCAAATCTAGCGACACGCCTGCTACGCTCGAGGCGCGCGTCCTCGCGTCCGAGCACCAGCTATACCCGAAGGTCTTGAATGAGTTCGTGCTGAGATGACTGACGCTCTCACCAGGATTCGCGAAGCGGCGCTGGAGCTTCCGGGAACGGAAGAACGGCTGTCCCACGGGCAGCCCACCTTTTTCGTCGCCGGCAAGCAGTTCGCCCAGTTCCGCGCCAACCATCACGGCGACGGCAAGACGGTCGTCTGCGTCCGTGTCAGCAGCCTCGACGAGCAGGCGATGCTGCTCGACGCGGATCCTGCCACCTATTCGAAGCCGGCATATCTGCCGAGCTGGATCTCGATCAATGTCGCTGGAGCGAACGTCGACTGGGACCATGTGGCCGACCGAATCGCCGCCAGCTGGGAGCTTGCGGCGCCGCGGCGCTTGCTCGAGGCTGGCGGCCGATGAGCGAGAGCGAATCGGAGCGCCAGCGCCGACGCTGGATCACCATTGGAGAGCTGATCGCACTGCTCGCGTTGATCGTCTCGGCCGTCGGCGTGTGGATCAGCTGGAAGAGCAGCGAGACCGACAAGACAACGCGGATCGTCGAGCAGCGTCCGCCGATCCCGCTGATCCTGCGCGGCAAGCGGGAAGATGACGGGACCAGGCTCCTGATCAGCCCGGTCGAGGAAAGCCACGCGATCGAATCGCTGAGGCTAGCGTTCGCCGGCGCAGCGCCGATCGTGGTCGGCAGCGACGGCGAGCTTGATGCGAACGACGTCCAATCTGCGCTCAAGGGCCATGATGATGAGCCGAAAGACCGCACGCTCTCAGTGCCGGTGCACATCGATGCGGCTTACGTCGAATCCGGCAAGGAGCGGCGCGCATCCGGCACATACACGCTCCGCTACATGTGGAAGGGTGGCGGACTGTTCGGCGGCCGTTCACTCCACCTCGTGGGCCTCAGCCGCTGAGCGCTGGACAGCGAGGCCGCAATATGCGGCAGTGCTGACGTGGACCTAGGCACCATCACTGGCGCTGCGATCGTTGCGGCGGACGTTGCGACGGCGGCGCGGGCGCTGCTTCGCCCTCATCGCGAGCCGGCCTCAAGACTCGCATGGATTCTCGCCATCTTGGCCCTGCCGATCGCGGGAGTCGTGCTGTACCTGCTCGTGGGCGAGACGCGGATCAGCGGCCCACGGCGAATGCGCGGCAAGGAAATCAATGCGCGGCTTCCCCGGCCGCCGGGCAATTACGAGCGCGGTGGGGAGGCCGGCGACGCTCATTGGGCCCCGTTTGCGCTTGCCCGAACCGTCAACCATCTTGACGCGACGAACGGCAACCGCGCTCGCCTTTCGGCCGATAGCAATGCCGCGATCGACGAGATGATCGCCGACATCGATGCTGCGCGCGCGACTGTCCACGGCTGTTTCTACATCTGGCTGACCGACAATAACGGGCTGAAGCTGAAGGACGCGTTCATTCGGGCTGCGAAGCGCGGCGTGCGCGTGCGTCTGCTTGCCGACGCGCTGGGGTCACGTGGGCTGATCCGGTCCGAGCATTGGCGCGAGATGCGCGAGAGCGGTTGCGAAGTGCGAGTGGCGCTGCCCGTCGGCAATCCGCTGTGGACGGTGATCCGTGGCCGGGTCGACCTTCGCAACCACCGCAAGCTGATGGTCGTCGACGACAGCATCGGCTGGTGCGGCAGCCAGAATTGCGCTGACCCGGAATTCCGAATCAAGCCGCGCTACGCTCCCTGGGTCGACATCATGAGCCGGTGGGAAGGTCCCGTCGCGCTGCATTGCCAATATCTGTTCGTCTCCGACTGGATTGCGGAAGGCGGTGAGGACATCAGCGGATTGCTCAAGGAGCCGCTCCCCCCGGTAACCGGTTCGATTATCGCGCAAGTGCTCGGTACTGGCCCCACGGCGGAGTTCGACGCGATGCCCGCCTGCTTCTCCGAGCTGATCCATTCGGCGCGTGAGGAGCTGGTGATTACCACGCCCTATTTCGTCCCCGACGAGCAGCTGCTGTTCGCCCTTACCTCGGCAGGGCGACGGGGCGTTCGGACCCTGATGCTCTTCCCAAAGAGGAACGACAACTGGATCGTTGCGGCATCGAGCCGGAGCTATTACAAGGACCTGATCGACGCGGGCGCCCAGATCTACGAGTTCAGGCCCGGACTGCTTCACTCCAAGACGATGGTGGTCGACGGCTGCACCGGCCTCATCGGAAGTGCGAATCTCGACCGCCGAAGCTTCGAGCTGAACTTCGAGAACAACATCCTGTTCGAGGATCAGGCCTTCGCCGCAGCCGTTCGGGCGCGGCAGGACCAGTATCTCGCCGATTGCGACCCCGTCACCCGCGAGGATGTCGAGCGCTACGGGCTTGCCCTGCGGCTATGGCAGAACCTGCTCGCAACTCTGAGCCCGATGCTCTGAACGTCAGCCGACGTTCTCGTCCGGCGCGATGAAGTAATCGATCTCGATCTTCGCATTCTCGTCGCTGTCGGACCCGTGCACGGAATTCGCTTCGATCGACTCCGCGTAAGTCTTGCGGATCGTGCCTTCGGCGGCGTCCGCGGGATTGGTCGCACCCATGATCTCGCGATTGCGCTTCACGGCGTCCTCGCCTTCGAGAACCTGCACTACCACGGGACCCGAGGTCATGAAGGTGCAAAGGTCGTTGAAGAACGGCCGCTCCTTGTGGACGGCGTAAAAACCCTCGGCCTGATCGCGGGTCATGCGGATGCGCCTGGACGCGACGACGCGCAGGCCCGCGTCCTCCAGCATCTTTGTGATCGCGCCGGTCAGATTGCGGCGGGTGGCGTCGGGCTTGATGATCGAAAAGGTGCGCGTCACGGCCATGCCGGGCGGTCTCCTGTATTTGGGTTGGTCGGATTAGCCCGCGCGCCTAGCCGCGCTTCAGCGGCCCCGCAAGCCTCAGGCCATCTTCGCCCAGCTGCCGTCCTCGCGCGCCCTATAATTCCGCTCGACGCCGTCGCGATCGGCAAGCGACTTCCACGCCTCGCGAGCGGGTTTCAGCGTCGCATTGTCAAACAGGAAGAAGCTGCGGTCGTAGGACAGGGCCGATTCGCGCCAGACGCCGTCGGCGATCAACGCATTTCGCGCAAGGTTCGGCGCGTCGGGAGTCGTGGTGAGCAGGATCGGCTGTCGAGCGTCCTCCGCGCCGCCGGCGAGCGCGTGCGGCAGGAAGCTTGTCGGCCCCTGGTCCCACAGCATCCGGTCGAGCTTCGACAGATATGCCTCATCCTCTGCAATGACGATGAGTCGACCGCCAGTAGACAAGATCCTCTCGCCGATTCTCGCGATCACTTGCTCGGCCGGAGTGCCCAGGAGTTGGTAGAAGTCGACCTGCACGGCCCCGCCCGCTTATTTCTCGAGCACGTCCGCGACATATTGGTCGAGCAGGCGCACTCCGAAGCCGGTCGCTCCTTTTTCGTAGGTCGAGCTCGCCTTGTCCGCCCAAGCCTTGCCGGCCATGTCGATATGCGCCCATCTGGTGCCGCTTTCGATGAACCGCTGGATGAACTGGGCCGCGGTGATCGAACCGCCTTCGCGAGGGCCGACATTCTTCATGTCTGCAATCGGCGAATCGATCAGGCGATCGAAGCTGTCCGCGAGCGGCATGCGCCAAAGCTTGTCGCCCGATTCGTCGGCCGCCTTCGTGAGCTCCTTCGCCAGGCTTTCGTCGTTCGAGAATAAGCCGGCCCATTCGTGGCCGAGGCTGATGATGATTGCGCCGGTGAGCGTCGCAAGGTCAATGACCGTCGATGGCTTAAACGTCTTCTGCACATAAGCGACGGCGTCGGCGAGCACGAGCCGGCCTTCGGCGTCGGTGTTGATCACTTCGACAGTCTGGCCGGACATGGTCGTGACCACATCGCCGGGCCGCTGTGCATTGCCGCCTGGCATGTTCTCAACCAGGCCGCAGATGCCGACGACGTTCGCCCTGGCCTTGCGAAGCGACAGCGCCTTGAGCGTGCCGGCAACCGCGCCCGCGCCGCCCATATCCCACTTCATCGCTTCCATGCCCGCGGCCGGCTTGATCGAGATCCCACCGGTGTCGAACGTCACGCCCTTGCCGACGAACGCGGTGGGTTCAGCTTTGCCGCCGCCGTTCCACTTGAGGATCAGGAGCCGGCCCTCGCGCGCGGAGCCCTGCGCCACGCCAAGCAGCGCGCCCATTCCGAGCTTCTCCATCTGCGCGCGGTCGAGAACCTCGACTTCGACACCGGAGCCGTCGAGCGACTTGCGCACACGCTCAACGAAACTTTCCGGATAGATGATGTTGGCGGGTTCGGTGACGAGCTCGCGCGTAAGCCCTACGCCTTCGACCACGGGCGCCCAGCGTGACTTGTAGCGCTGCTCCGAGCCGCCGGGTCCGCCGACGATCACAACCTCGTCGAGCGTGGGCTTCTGATTGTCCTTGAGCTTGGTGCGATAACGATCGTGCCGCCACGAGCGCAGCGCCGCCGCAAGCGCAACCCGCGCTGCGGCGTCCGCATCGCAGCCAAGACTGCTGATGTCGATGACCGCCTTCTTCTCGCCCGAGGTCAGGAGCCGCGCCGCCGCCGTTCCACCTAGCTTTTCGGCTGCGTCGGCCGCACTTGTGCCCGCGCCCACGCCGACGACCAGGAGCCGGCGCACCGAGCCGTTCTCATCGACGAATTGCTCCGACGCGCTCGATGCTTCGCCTTCGAATCGTTGCCGATCGAGCGCGGTCGCAACCGTCTGCTGGGCGCCCCCAAGCGAGCCGAGGCTCGCTCGATCCTTGCCGGCGACCGGCAGCACCAGCGCATAATCTCCCATGGGCCGGTTGTCGGCGAAAGCGATCTGCATCTGCGGCAATCCCTTGAAGAAGGCGAACGTCTCCGGCGCCTTTAGGATGCAAGTCAAACCTTGGCAAAGGAGTGGCCTTGCCCTCTCGCCGATTGTCGTTCGCTGCCCGAGATGCGATAGGCTGGGGGCAAGACATCCTTACGAGTGGACGGGCGGAACAGCGTTGACGGCGAGATTTGTCTGGTGGTCAGCGCTCCCCATGCTGATGGCGGCGCCCGTTGCCGCGGCTGCTCAGACCGTGACGCTGCAGCCTGCCCCCGCGCTGCCCCCTGCCCCCACTCCGCAGGAGCAGATCGTCGAGTTCAGCGCGGATACCGTCACTTATGACGATACGAACGACGTCGTGACCGCAAGCGGCGAAGTTCGGATGAACCGCGAGGGCAATTATGTCGCCGCGGACAAGGTGACCTGGTACCGCAAGACGGGCCAGGTTTACGCCAGCGGTAACGTCGTCCTTGTGACTCCGCAGGGCGACAAGCTGGTCGGCGACAATGTCCAGCTCACCGACACACTGCGCGACGGGACGGTTAGCAACCTCCTCGTCGTGCTCGAGAACGGCGCCCGCGTGGCGGCCGCCCGCGGCACGCGCTCTGGCAACGTCACCACGCTCGAAAACGCGATCTATTCACCCTGTCCGGTGACCACCGACACCGGCTGCCCGAAGCAGCCGAGCTGGGCGATTACCGCCGCCAAGGTGATCGATGATCCGGCGACCGGACGAGTGCGCTTCATCGGCGGTCACTTGCAGCTGTTCGGGGTTACCCTGCCGCTGCTTCCGATCTTCAACGTGGCGACCGGCAATGAAGGCGCGACGGGCTGGCTGACGCCGCAATTTAGCATCTCAAGCAAGAAGGGCTTCGAGATCGCCGAACCCTATCATTGGCAGTTCGGCCCCAGCCGCGACTTCACGCTGACGCCGCACGTCTACACCGGCGTCCTCCCGGCGATAGAAGCCCAATATCGCCAGCTCGACAAATGGGGCGCATTCCAGGTCGGCGGATTCCTGACCTACGGATCGATCGAAAGCATCGATCCTAATGTGACTTCGACCCGCAATGGGGTGCGTGCCTATTTCGAGGCCAATGGAAAGGCGCAGCTCGACCCGCTGTGGAGCGTCACCAGCTCATTCCGCGTCGCGTCCGACAAGACCCTCACACGGCGCTACGACATCACCAACGACGACCGCCTGCGCAACGTCGTCAACGTCGAACGCATCAGCCCGGATTCCTACATCACGATCGCCGGCTGGGCATTCGAAGGATTGCGCGCCGAAGACAGGCAAAAGCAGATTCCGATCGCGCTTCCGGCGATCAACGCGCTGCTTCGGGAGGATCTTGCTGGAGGAAGCCTCCAGCTTCAGGGGAACAGCCTTTCGATCCTGCGCATCGACGGGCAGGACACCCAGCGGGCCTTCGCGAGTGCCGAATGGGACCTGAGGCGTCTGACGCCGTGGGGGCAGCAGCTAACGCTCACGGCCTACGCCCGAGGCGACGTCTACCATACGGACGATGCCCAAAGCACGACTGTCTCGATCTATAGCGGGACGAACGGCTGGCACACTCGGGCGATCGGCGCGCTCGCAGCCGATGTCCAATGGCCGTTCATCGGTCCGCTGCTTGGGGGGATCCAGCGCCTTGTGCCGCGGGTTCAGCTGGTGCTGACTCCGCCAACGCCGAACATCGATATTCCGAACGAGGACGCCCGCTCGATCGACCTCGAGGACAGCAACCACTTCGCGCTCAATCGCTTTCCCGGCTACGACCGGTGGGAGGACGCTTCGCGCGTCACCTGCGGGCTCGACTGGTCCCTCGACCGTCCAAACCTGTCGATCACCAGCACGATCGGGCAGAGCTACAGGCTCGTCGACCGTCCGGGCATCTTCCCGCAGGGCACGGGGCTCACCGACCGTTTGTCCGACATCGTCGGCCGCGCCGATGTCCGCTACGGCCGCCTGCTCGATCTCACCTATCGATTCCGCATCGACAAGGATCATTTCACCGTCCGGCGCAACGAGGTCGACCTCACCGTCGGAACGACCCAGACCTATGCGCAGATCGGCTATCTCAAACTCAACCGGAATGTCGATCCGACGATCGAGGACCTGCGCGACGTCGAGGAGGTCCAGGCCGCCGCTCGAGTGCTGCTCACGCGCTATTGGTCGATCTTCGGAGCGACCGTGATCGATCTTACCGGCAAGAACGAAGACCCGCTGTCGATTTCCAACGGATTTCAGCCTGTCCGCGACCGCCTGGGTATCCAGTATGAGGACGATTGCCTGCAGGTCGGAATCACCTGGAAGCGCGACGATGAGCGGATCGGCAGCTTCCGCACAGGGAACACTTTCAGCATCCACTTGGCATTGAAGGGCATTGGCCGCTAAGGTTGTGTTCAGCGGGCCTGGATAAACGGGCAACCACCAGCACCGGGCTGCAAATCAAGGGAATTTCTAGAACCGTGGCACGACATTTCCGATCGAATTCCACGCGCTCACTCGGCGCCGGGGCAGCTGTTCTACTGGCAATCGCAAGCGGCGCCGCGGCTCAGCAGGCCGCCAATCAGACGCCGCCGCCGGTCAACAGCACGCAATCGCTGCACTTGCCGGAAAATCCCGAAGTCTTCGGAACGGCCATGCCGTCGGTCATCAAGGCGACCGCGATCGTGAACGGCGACGTGATCACCGGGACGGATGTCGATCAGCGGCTGGCCTTGCTTGCGGTCGCGAACGGGAACGAGAATGGGATTCCTGCCGACCAGGTCGATACGTTGCGTCAGCAGGTGCTTCGCAACCTCATTGACGAGACGCTCGAAATCCAGGCCGCCAAAGCCGATAAGATCGAGATCAAGGGATCGGACATCGACAAGACTGTCGAACGGGTAGCGACGAGCGTGAAGCAGACGCCTGATCAGCTCGCCGCCTTCCTCGACGCCCACGGCTCCTCGATCCAGTCGCTGCGCCGCCAGATTCAGGGCGAGATCGCCTGGGACCGGCTCCAGCATGACAAGATCGAGAGCGGCATCAGCGTCGGCGACGACGAGGTCAAGGCGGTCCTCGACAAACTCAACGCATCCAAGGGCACCCAGGAATATCGCGTCGGCGAGATTTTCCTGACGGCGACCCCGTATACGGAGCAGCAGGCGGTCCAGAATGCCAACAAGATTCTCGATCAGCTGAAGAGCGGCGGGTCATTCGCAGGTTACGCGCGCCAATATTCGGAAGCCTCGACGGCCGCTGTCGGTGGCGACCTCGGATGGGTCCGTCCCGAACAGCTTCCGGAGCCGATCGCGGCGGCGCTTCGGCAGATGGGTCCCGGAACCATCAGCAATCCGATCGAGGTCCCGGGCGGCGTCTCGATCATCGCGGTGCAGGACACCCGCAAGATCCTGACGCGCGACCCACGCGACGCAGTGCTCAGCCTCAAGCAGGTCTCGGTCAGCTTCCCCAAGGGAACGACGCGACAGCAAGCGGAGCCGGTTCTCGAGCGCTTTGCCAATGCTGCAAAGAACATCGGCGGGTGCGGCGGGGCGGAGAAAATCGCCGCCGATTTCCACGGCGAGGTCGTGCAGAGCGATAACGTGAAAATGCGCGATCTTCCGCCCGCCCTTCAGGAAATGATGATGCCGATGCAGGTGGGACAGGCAACCCAGCCGTTCGGCTCGCTCGACCAGGGAGTGCGCACTCTCGTGATTTGCGGCCGCGATGAAGCCGACCCGACTGCGCCCAGCTACGATGACGTGTACAACCAGCTCAACGAAGAGCGGGTGAACATGCGCTCGCGGCGTTATCTTGCGGACTTGCGCCGCGATGCGGTGATCGAATTCCGCTGATCGTCGATTTCCGATAAGGGCCGCCTCATGTCGGCAGCGCCGCCAAGTCCGCTCGCGATATCGCTTGGCGACCCGGCGGGAATCGGTCCCGAAGTGATCGCCAAATGCTGGGATTCGCGCGGCGACTTCAATCTTCCGCCGTTCGTCGCCATCGGCGACCCGCGATCGGTCGCTGCAGTCTGGGATGGTCCGATCGAGGTCATCGAAAACCCGGCCCATGCCGATTCGGCTTTCGACGTCGGGCTGCCGCTGCTCCAGCTCAATGCCGGCGAGGCCGACACGCCGGGGCACCCGAGCGTCGCCGGCGCTCATTGCTCGCTCGATTCGCTCGAGATCGCCGTTGGGTTGGCGCGTTCCGGCTCCGCTGCCGCGGTGGTCACGGGGCCGGTCGCGAAGGAGCAGCTCTACTCCATCGGCTTTCAGCATCCTGGCCAGACCGAGTTCGTCGCCGAGCGCTGCGGAATTGCCGCGGCCAATGTCGTGATGATGCTTGCCGGACCGACGCTTCGGACGATCCCGGTCACCACGCACCTCCGTTTGTCCGAAGTGCCGAGCGCGCTCAGCAGCGCTCTCATTGAATCGCGCGGGCGTGCCGCCTTGCGCGGCCTCCAGCGGAACTTCGGCATCCCCGAACCGCGGCTCGCGGTCAGTGGACTCAATCCGCACGCTGGCGAAGGCGGCCAGCTCGGAACCGAAGAAGTCGAGATCATCGAGCCCGCGATCGCCGCGCTCGCCGCGGAAGGTTGGCGAGTCAGTGGGCCGCACCCTGCGGACACCATGTTCCACGAAGCGGCACGCGCGAATTACGACGCGGCGCTGTGCATGTACCACGACCAGGCGCTGATCCCGATCAAGGCGCTGCATTTCGAGGAAGCGGTGAACGTCACGCTCGGGCTTCCGATCGTCCGAACCGCCCCGGACCACGGAACTGCCTTCGACATCGCCGGGCAGGACCGCGCCGATCCGCGCCCGATGGCGGCCGCGATCCGAATGGCCGCGGAGAATGCCGTTTTCCGGGCGGAGGTGCCTTGAGCGACGAGCAGGAGCCGCTCCGATCGGTAATTGCCCGTCACGGCCTTAGCGCGAGCAAGGCGCTGGGGCAGAATTTCATCCTCGATCGCCAGCTGCTCGCGCGCATCGCGGCCGTTCCGGGAAAGCTCTCCGGGCAGAGCGTATACGAGGTCGGCCCCGGTCCCGGCGGCCTCACGAACGCGCTGCTCGACGCCGGAGCCTCGGTGGTCGCAGTGGAACGCGACCGGCGCTGCATTCCTGCGCTGGAGGAGCTGCAGCAGCGGCACGAGGGTCGTCTGAAACTGCTTCAGGCCGACGCGCTTGGTGTCGATGAAAGTGCGGTGGTTGGAGACGGAGCCCATGTTGTCGCCAACCTCCCCTACAACGTCGGCACCGCATTGCTGCTGAAGTGGCTGTCGGGCGATTGGCCGCCGTGGTGGCGCTCGCTGACGCTCATGTTCCAAAAGGAGGTCGCCGACCGCCTCGTCGCCGCGCCAGGAAGCGACGCCTACGGGCGATTGTCGGTGGCGGCGCAATGGCGCTCACACCCTCGCATCGGGTTGACGGTGAACCGCTCGGCGTTCGTGCCGCCGCCCAAGGTCACATCGGCGGTGGTGCACATCGAACCTGCCGAGCAGCCCACCGGCGTCGATCCAGGAGTGATCGAGCGGCTGACAGAAGCTGCGTTCGGCCAGCGCAGGAAAATGCTGCGGTCGAGCCTGAAGCAGGTCGCTGGAGCAGTCGAGACGGCGAAATCGCTCGGGATCGATCCGCAGCGGCGTGCCGAAACCGTCAGCGTCCACGAATGGGTGAAGCTGGCGCGAGCGCTCAGCTAGCCATCAGTCCTTCTTGGGGCTCTCCGGCGCCTTGGCCGAAGCCACCGCGGGGCCGCGGCTGATCGCGGCCGAAAGCTGCGCCACCTGCGGACAGGCCTTTGCGCCGCAGATCTGCTGGAGCTTCTGCAGGTTCAGCTGCGCCCGTGCTGTCGCCCCCATCTGCACCATCGCCTCGCCCTGGACGGCGATCGCGTCCGGGTCGTTCGGTTCGATCAGCAGGGCCTTGTCGGTCATCAGCACTGCCTTGCCGAACAGGCGCTGCTTCTCGGCGACCTTCGCAATGTCGATGAAGGCCCAGCGGTTCCGCGGGTCGACCGCCAACGCGGTCTCGAGCAGATTTTCCGCATCTTCGAGCTTGCCCGCCGACATGAGCGCTTCGGCCTGATGCATCAGCTGCACCGACTTTGGCTGGATCTGATCGTCGGTGCGCTGACCGGCGACGGGCGCGGCGAGCGAGATCGCGGCGAAACCGGCCAGCAGAACACGCGGGAAGGACTGCATCAAATTCTCCACCTCTCGAACGCTCCGCCTAGCATGGACGGCGGAGACGCGCGACGAAAAAGCCATCGGTGCGGTGCGCCGGAGTGAGCAGGCGCCCGGCGCCGTCCGCACGTCCGGCAGCAATGGCTGTGTCCTCACTAATCCACGATGAATGACGCTGCCGGAAGCGCTCGATCTGACCTGCCCCTTCGCGGGACAGAAGCGAGCAGACGGCATAGACGAGGCGGCCGCCGGGACGAACCAGCGCAGCGGCGATGTCGAGCAGGCGCTCTTGGGCGGCGGTCAGTTGGTCGAGCCGCTGCGGCGTCAACCGCCAGCGCCCTTCGGGATTGCGGCGCCATGTCCCGCTTCCGGAGCAGGGCGCATCGACAAGGACGATGTCAGCCATTGTGCGCCAGTCGGCGAGCTCTTCGAGCTCGTTCGGGGGATTCAGCAGTCGCGTCTCGATCACCGCGCCTGCTCGCTCTGCACGAGGACGAAGTCCCGACAGGCGTGCGCGGTTGCTGTCAGTCGCAATGATCGTCGCATCGGAAGCAGCAGCCGCGAGCGCCAGCGACTTGCCCCCTGCCCCGGCGCACAGGTCGATGATCCGTTCGCGGTTCTCCGCGCCGCAGGAGAGCGCGATCAGTTGGCTGCCTTCGTCCTGAACTTCAAACAGGCCGGAGGCGAATGCGGGATGGTCATCGATCCGGCTGCCCGGCGGAAGCCGGATTCCCCAAGGGCTGATCGGCGTCGGCGCAGCATCGGCAAACTGCTCCAGCAGCTCGTCGCGTGAGCTCTTCGCAATGTTGACGCGCAGGTCCAGCGGCGCCCGTTCGAGCAGCGCCGGCCACTCGTCCGGCGTGACCAGAGGCGACAGTTCAGGAACGAGCCACGCCGGAACGGACCCTGATTCGGCACATGTGTCGTGATCGGACAAAGGCTCCGGCCCGCGGGGCTGACCGAACAGATCCCACAGTTCGGGTTCGCTTTTCGCCAGTCCAATCATGGCGGCGCGACCGTTTTCCGGCCGCTCCGCGGTATGCCGGATGCCTCGAAACACCAGCTCACGCACGGCTCGGCGATCCTTCGATCCGGCATAGCGCCGGTGCTTGAAATAGCGGGTGACGATCGCATCCGCGGGCGGGCCGTCGTCCCGGACGGAGGCGATCACTTCATCGAGGACTTCGATCGCCGCCTGTAACCGCGCGGCGGGAGTCATCGCGTCGGGTAATTCGGCGCCTCGCGCGTGATCGCAACGTCGTGAACGTGGCTTTCCGAAAGCCCGGCGTTGGTGATCCGGACAAATCTGGCGCGCTTCTGGAGCTCGGCGATGGTCTGCGAGCCCGTATAGCCCATCGCGGCTTTCACGCCGCCGACCAGCTGGTGGATGATGTCGCGGACGGGCCCCTTGTACGGCACCTGACCCTCGATCCCCTCGGGGACGAGCTTCAGATGATCGCGGATATCCTGCTGGAAGTAGCGGTCGGCCGACCCGCGAGCCATCGCGCCGACCGAGCCCATTCCGCGATAGGATTTGTAGCTGCGTCCCTGGTAGAGGAAGATTTCGCCGGGCGCCTCTTGCGTGCCGGCAAGCAGCGATCCCACCATCACGCTCGAAGCCCCCGCCGCCAGCGCCTTGGCGATGTCGCCGCTGGTGCGGATCCCGCCATCGGCGATCACCGGCACGCCGCTGGCGGCGCGCGCAGCCTCCATAACCGCGGTGAGCTGCGGGACGCCCACGCCGGCCACTATCCGCGTTGTGCAGATCGATCCCGGGCCGATCCCCACCTTGATCGCGTCGGCACCCGAATCGACGAGCGCCTTCGCCGCATCGGCGGTCGCGACATTGCCCGCGATCACCTGCACCGAATTCGAAACCGCCTTCACCCGTTCGACGGTCTTGCCGACGTCGGTGTTGTGCCCGTGCGCCGTGTCGATGACGATGCAGTCGCAACCGGCGTCGATCAGCGCCTCCGACCGTTCGAACCCCTTGTCGCCCACGGTCGTCGCGGCTGCCACCCGGAGCCGCCCTTCCGCGTCCTTGGTTGCGAGCGGAGCGGCAACCGACTTCTCAATGTCCTTGACGGTGATCAGCCCCACGCAGCGATTATGCTCGTCGACGACGAGCAGTTTCTCGATCCGGCGCTGATGGAGGATCCGCCGCGCCTCTTCCTGGCTGGTGCCGAGAGGGACGGTGGCGAGATTGTCCCGGGTCATCAACTCGCTCACGGGCTGCTTCGGGTTCTCGGCGAAGCGCACGTCGCGATTGGTGATGATGCCGCACAGCTTTCCGGATTTCTCGACGATCGGGATGCCGCTGATGCGGTGGCTCTTCATCAGCTCCAGCGCTTCGGCGAGCGTCTCGTCGGGGCTCATGGTGATCGGATTGACCACCATCCCGCTCTCGAAGCGCTTGACCTGGCGAACGACGAGTGCCTGCTCCTCGACCGTCATGTTGCGGTGGAGAACGCCGATTCCGCCGAGCTGGGCAAGGGCGATAGCCATGTCGGCTTCGGTCACCGTATCCATCGCCGACGACAGGATCGGGATGTTGAGCGGAATTTCGCGGGTGAGGAAGGTCCGCGTGTCCGCCTGGCTTGGAAGGACCGAGGATTGGAGCGGCTGCAGGAGGACGTCGTCGAACGTCAGTCCGAGCGGGATATCGGGAGCGTCGTTCGGGCGGGCCATATCGGCCCATGACAGCGAAACGCCGATTCGCCAAGTCTCCGCTCAGGTGTTGGCCCTTGAGAGCACCCGCTGCGCGGCTTCGACGTGCATTCGCTCGATCATCTCGTCGCCGAATCGCTCGGCGCCGCCGTGGAACGCCTCGACCAGCGCGCGCGCCCGCTCAATCTCGGCGGCGCTCGGCGCGAACGCCTGGTGGCAAGCAGCGATCTGGTTCGGATGGATCAGGCTCTTGCCGTCGAAGCCGAGCCGGCGTCCCTCCTGAGCCTCGCTCAAGAACCCGGCACCGTCCTCCAGATTGTTGAACACCCCGTCGAAGACCGCGATGCCGGCGGCCCGCGCCGCGAGGACAATCAGCTGGAGCGCGGCGGAAATCGGCTCGCGGGTCGCATCGAGCGGCAGGCGAAGGTCGGCGCGAAGATCGTTGGTGCCGGCGATCAGACCCGCGGCTTTAGAGGCGATCGGCGGCGCTGCGAGGACGCCGGCGGCGGTCTCGATCATCGCCAGCACTGGTTTCGACAGTCTCCCGGCTGTGTCACGCACCAGCTCTGCCGACGAGGCGCGCGGCACGACAACGTAATCGGCAGTCGAACCTGCGACCGCTTGGAGGTCTAGCGAGTGCCATTCGGTCCCGGCGCCGTTCACGCGAATGGCGACTGGCATCAACCAAGGGGTCTCGACGGCCGCGACGGCGGCAGCGCGGGCCGCATCCTTGTGGTCGGGATTCACCGCGTCTTCGAGATCGAGGACCACGAGATCGGCGCCCGCCTCTCGCGCTCTGGCGATCGCGCGCGGGTTGGACGCGGGCAGGAACAGCACGGACCGGACCCCCAACAGGTCCTTACCCTTGTCGTTTTTCGCTTCCGCTTGCGTCATGGCCGTCGCATCATGCCCCGAATGAGTGAGAGCGGGGAAGAGAAATGCTGACGACGTTCGCGGCCGCGGTTGCGGTCCTGGTGCTGCTTTACGTGATGATGGGCGTGAAGATCGTCCGCCAGGGCTATCGCTACACGATCGAACATTTCGGCCGCTTCGTGCGCGTGGCTGAGCCCGGGTTCAATTACGTGACTCCCTTCTTCTACCGCGTCGGCCGCCGGATCAACATGATGGAGCAGGTGCTCGAGATCCCCGGCCAGGAGATCATCACCAAGGATAATGCGATGGTCGCGGTCGATGGCGTGGTCTTCTTCCAGGTTCTCGACGCGGCCAAGGCGGCTTACGAGGTCTATGACCTCTACACGGCGATCACCGCGCTCTCGACCACCAACCTCCGCACCGTCATGGGCTCGATGGATCTCGACGAAACCCTGTCGAGGCGCGACGAGATCAATACGAAGCTTCTTGCAGTCGTCGATCAGGCAACCGAATCCTGGGGCGTGAAGATCACCCGCGTCGAGCTTCGCGACATCCGTCCGCCGCAGGATATCGTCAACGCGATGACCCGGCAGATGAAAGCCGAGCGCGAGAAGCGCGCCGTGATTCTCGAAGCCGAGGGCCTGCGTCAGTCGGCGATCCTCAAGGCGGAAGGCGAGAAGCAGTCCGCGATCCTCTCCGCGGAAGGCAATCGCGAGGCCGCGTTCCGGGAAGCCGAAGCGCGTGAGCGCGCCGCTCAGGCTGAGGCTGCGGCGACGTAGGCGGTGAGCGTCGCCATCGAATCCGGCAGCGCCCAGGCGATCAACTATTTCGTGGCCCAAAAATATGTCGACGCCGTCACCGAGTTCGCGCGCTCGCCGAACGCGAAGACGATCCTCTTCCCGGTCGAGGCGACGCAGCTGATCGGCACGCTCGGCGGCATTGCCGAGCTCGCGAAAGAAGCTGTCGGCGGACAGTCGAGCGCATCGCCGAGAGTGAAGCCGAAAGCCGTGCCGAGCGTTCCCAAAGCCGCCGAATGAGCGACCTTCCCGTTGATCCCGAATGGTTGTGGCTCATCGGCGGCATCGTGCTGCTGATCGCCGAGCTGATCGCGCCCGGCTTCTTCCTCGTCTTCATCGGCGGGGCGGCGGTCGCGACCGGGCTTGCCGCCTTGCTCCTGCCGCTGAGCCTGCCGCTTCAGTTGGTCATCTTCGCGGTGCTCGCGTTCCTTTCCGTGCGGGTCGGCGGCCGCCGTGCTTATTCCATGCGTTATGATTATTCGCCCGATCCATTCCTGAACGATCGCGCCAAACGGATGCTCGGAACCGTCGTCGTCGCGACGCAACCGATCGACTCCAACGGAGGCCGCGTCCGCGTCGGCGACAGCGAATGGTCCGCGCGCGGCGGCCCGGCTCAGCCGGGCGACCGGGTCCGAATTGTCGACATCGAGGGCAATTGCCTCAAGGTCGAGCCGGAGCATGTGCTCCCGCCGGCTTAGCCGCCTGCTGACGAATCCACGCATGCATCCGGTCCTCGAGGACGTTCAGCGGCACCGATCCGAGCGCGAGGATTGTGTCGTGGAAGCCGCGCTCGTCGAACTTCGACCCGAGCGTCGTTTCCGCCTCCTTCCGCAGCCGCAGGATCGTCAACTCGCCGAGCTTATAGGCGAGCGCCTGCCCCGGCCAGCTGATGTATCGGTCGACCTCCGTCTCGACCTCGTGCTGGCTGAGCGCCGTGTGGCTGGCGAGATAGTCGATCGCTTGGCTGCGCGACCATCCGTACTGATGGATGCCGGTGTCGATCACGAGGCGCGCGGCGCGCCACATGTCGTAGCTCTCCTGGCCGAACTTCTCGTAGGGCGTTCGGTAGATGCCGAGCTCGTCGCCGAGCCATTCGCTGTAGAGGCCCCAGCCCTCGCCCATGCCGGAGAAGTAGAGGTTGCGCCGGAATCTCGGCAGCGCCTTCTGCTCGGCTTCGAGACCGAGCTGGAAGCTGTGCCCCGGCTCGCATTCGTGCAGCGTCAGGACCGGAATATTGTACAGCGGCCGCACCGGCAGGTCGTAGGTGTTCATCATGCAATTCTCGCGGCCGCCCCGGCCTGAGGTGTAGAATGGCGCAAGCGCGGGCGGCACCGGGATGATCCCGAAGCGCGCTCTCGGGAGCAGCCCGAAATGCTTGCCGATCACACCATCGACGCGCTTGGCGACATAGGAGGAGACGCCGAGCAGCTCATCCGGCGTTCTGGCAATGAACTGCGGGTCGGTTTTC
>JABFXK010000120.1 GCA_013361785.1 Sphingomonas sp. | reverse complement strand
CACATCACCACCTGGCTCGCGACGGCGCGGCGGCTGGCGGCGATGAAAGACCAGTGGTCGGGAACGCTGGTAATGATCCTCCAACCGGGCGAGGAAATGGGCATGGGCGCCGAGGCCATGCTCGACGATGGCCTGTTCACGCGCTTTCCCAAGCCGGATACGATGCTCGCTTTCCATGATTCCGCCTCGCTTCCGGCAGGCGTGATCGGAGTGACAAAGGGCTATGCGCTCGCCAACACCGACAGCGTCAGCATCGATGTGAAGGGCGTCGGCGGCCACGGCGCCTATCCGCAGAACACCAAGGACCCGATCGTCCTTGCGTCTCGAATCGTAGTCGCTCTGCAGACTTTGGTCAGCCGCGAAAACGACCCGCAGCAGCCGGCAGTGGTGACGGTCGGCGTCTTCCATGCCGGGACGAAGCAGAACATCATCCCCGATGATGCGAAGCTCGAGCTGACGGTACGAAGCTACACGCCGGAGACGCGCAAGCTCCTGCTCGACGGAATCGCGCGGATCGCGCGCGGCGAAGCGATCGCTGCGGGGATGCCCGAGGACAAGATGCCGGTCGTGACGGTCGCCGACACCTACACGCCGTCGACCTACAACACCGAGGCGCTGTCGACGCATCTCATCTCGCTGTTCCGGCAGCATTTCGGCGATGGGCGCGTGGTCGAAACCAAGCCGATCATGGCAGGCGAGGATTTCAGTCGCTATTGGCTCGCCGACAAATCCAAGCAGAGCACGATCTTCTGGGTCGGCGGCGTTCCTCAGGCGAAATGGGACGCGGTCCATGGCGACACGCTGAAGCTGCCGTCGCTGCACAGCCCGTTCTGGGCACCCGACGCCGAAAAGGTGATCTCGACCGCGACGGAGGCGATGACCGTGGCGGCCCTCGATGTGCTGAAGAAGGGATAGCAGCGCCAGCCGATCCGGCCGCGTTCACCACTTCTTTGTAAAGTTTAGCGACACCTGCGGCCATGTCGGTAGAATTGACATTGGCGGGACCGGGAGCGGCGGCGTGGACGCGCTGATCGCCTTCTGGAGCCATGCGCTTGCCGCCGCACTGTTCACCGCGCTGATGATCTGGCGTCTCGGCGCGGCTGCTCGCCAGCCGGCGCAGCGTCTGCTCGCCGGTGCATTCGCGCTCACCGCATGCTGGGCGTGGCTTACCGCCGTCGGCCCGGGCGAGGCGATCGTCGGCTATGCCGAAAGCGCCCGCAACCTTCTCTGGATCAGCCTGCTCTACAGCCTGTCCACCGCGAGCGAGGACCGGCAACACGGTCTCAAGCTCGTTTATGGCGCGGTCGCGGCGGTGATCGGAATGCAGTTGATCGCCGACACGCTGCAGCTGGTCTCCCCCAGCGGTCCGATGGGCCAAACGGGGTTGATCCTGCGGATCACCACCGCCGCCGGCGCCCTCGTGCTCGTTCACAACGTCTATGGTCAGGCGGCGCCGGGCAGCCGCTCGCATATCCGCCTCGCGACGATCGGCCTTGCGCTGATCTGGATTTACGACCTCAATCTTTACACCATCGCGTATCTCGGCTCCCGGACAGCGCGTGCGTTGACGGAATGGCGGGGTCTGTCGGTGGCGCTCGCCGCGCCCTTGTTCGCGTTCGCGAGCCGCGAGGAAAGCGGCTGGCGAATCCGCCTGTCCCGCGCGGCGACCTTCCAGTCGCTCTCGCTGCTCGCGATCTGCGCTTACTTCGCGCTGATGGCGATCGTCGCGACCGCGCTGCGCGGGTCGGGAGTCGACTGGTCGGCGGGGCTGATGGTCGCCGTGCTCGCGGTAATGACGGTCGCGGCGATGGTGCTTCTGCCGAGCGCGCGGGCGCGAGGCTGGGCAAAGGTCAAGCTCGCCAAGCATCTGTTCGAGCATCGCTACGATTATCGCACCGAATGGCTGCGCTTCACCGAGACGCTGGGGCGCGCCGGGCCCGACGCGTTGCCGCTGACCGAACGGCTCGTCAAAGCCTTCGCCGACATCGTCGACGCGCCCGGCGGGCTGCTGCTTGTCGGCGATGGCGGCGCGCTGGCGGTCGGCGCGACCTGGAACTGGCCCGGGAATGTGCCCGCCACCGGCCTGCAGGATTCGCGCGGGCTTTGGAGCGCGACCGAAGCGAGCGGACGAATTGTCGAGTTCGAGGCGCTCCGCCGCGGCTGGGCGACGGCGGCCGAGAAGGCGCTGCCTTTCCCCGTGTGGATGATCGAAGACGAGTCGGTGTGGGTCAGCGTGCCACTGCTTCACCAAAGCCGGCTGGTCGGGATCGTCGTTCTTGCCGCGCCCGAGTACCGCCGTGCGCTGGACTGGGAAGACTTCGACCTTCTCCGCACGGCAGGCAATCAGGCGGCGAGCTCACTCGCCGAAGCGCTGGGGCAGGAAGCGCTCGCCAATGCCCATCGGTTCGAGGAGTTCAACCGGCGTTTCGCCTTCATCCTCCACGACATCAAGAATCTCGTGAGCCAGTTGTCGCTGCTGGCGCGCAATGCCGAGCGCCACGCCGACAATCCCGAGTTCCGCGCCGACATGGTCGCGACGCTGCAATCTTCCGTCGGAAAGATGAACGAGCTTCTGGCCCGGCTCGCTCCGCGTTCGCAGGCGCGGGTGCAACGCCTCGAATCGCAGCCGCTTCGGCCGATCCTCGGCGGAGCGATCGCAGCCAAGCGCCGAGACCGCGACGTCCAGCTGCTCGGCGACGCGAGCGTGTCGGCGCAGGTCGACGCCACCGCACTTGAGCAGGCTGTCGGTCACCTGATCCAGAACGCCGTCGATGCGAGCAGCGGCACGCCGGTGACGGTTCGGGTCACCTCCGGCGTGGACGAGGTCACGATCGCGATCAGCGATAAGGGCGTCGGAATGGACGGCGACTTCATCCGCAACCGCCTGTTCCAGCCCTTCGCCTCGACCAAGTCAGGGGGTTTCGGAATCGGCGCGTTCGAGGCGCGCTCGCTGATCGTCGCCATGGGCGGACAGATCAATGTCGACAGCCGCCCGGGCCGAGGCACCACCTTCACCATCACCCTGCCGGCCGCCGAGCCTGCGCGCGAACCCGAACGGAAGATCGCATGAGCGAGAATTTGAAAGTGCTGCTCGTCATCGAGGACGACGAAGGCCTGCAGCGGCAGCTGAAATGGGCTTATGACGGCTATGAGGTGGTGTGCGCGGGCGACCGCGTCAGCGCGGTCGACGCGCTTCGCGCCCACGAGCCGGCCGTGGTCACGCTCGACCTCGGGCTTCCGCCCGATCCGGACGGCACCGACGAGGGCTTCGCAACGCTCGCCGAGATACTGCGGCTCAAGCCTGACACCAAGGTGATCGTCGCCACCGGCCACGGCGCGCGCGAAAGCGCCACCCGCGCGATCGCGATGGGCGCTTATGATTTCTACAAGAAGCCGGTCGACATCGACGAGCTCGGCATGATCGTCACGCGCGCGTTTCACCTCCATGAGATCGAGGAGGAGAACCGGCGGTTGGAGACCGGACCGGCGGCGACCGTGCTCGGCTCGATCATCACCGCGGCGCCGGAGATGCTGAAGGTCGCGCGAACGATCGAACGCGTATCGTCGGCCGCCGTCTCGGGGATGCTGCGGGGCGCGAGCGGCACAGGAAAGGAGCTGCTCGCGCGGGCGGTGCACGAGAAGAGCGCGCGCAAGGGCGATTTCGTCGCGATCAATTGTGCCGCGATCCCGGAGAACCTGCTCGAGGCGGAGCTGTTCGGCTACGAACGAGGCGCGTTCACCGGCGCGGTCAAGTCGAACATCGGGAAGATCGAGCTCGCCCAGGGCGGCACCTTGTTCCTCGACGAGGTGGGCGACATCCCCCTGCCGCTGCAGGTCAAGCTGCTGCGCTTCCTTCAAGAGCGCGTCATCGAGCGCATCGGCGGACGCCAGCAGATCCCGGTCGACACGCGGATCGTCTGCGCGACGCACCAGGATTTGGAAGCGATGACCGCCGACGGTCGCTTCCGCGAGGACCTCTATTATCGTTTGGCCGAGATCGTGGTGAAGATCCCGTCCCTGGCGGAGCGATCGGGCGATGCGGTCCTGCTCGCGCGCCATTTCGTCAATCGCTTCGGCCGCGAGCTCAATCCCGGCGTTCAGTCGCTGAGTCCGGACGCCGTCAAGGCGATCGACGCTTACGGTTGGCCCGGCAACGTCCGCGAGCTCGAGAATCGCATGAAGCGCGCGGTGATCATGACCGACGGGAAGAGCGTCACCGCGGCCGATTTGGACCTGCAGTCGGCGACGGAGGTCGGCGACGATGTGCTTCCGATCAACCTGCGCGCTGCGCGCGAGATCGCCGACCGCAAGGCGATCCGCCAGGCGATGAGCCGCACCGACAACAATATCTCCGGCGCGGCCAAGCTGCTCGGGATCAGCCGCCCGACGCTTTACGATCTGCTGAAACAATACCGGCTGAGCGCCTGATCAATCCGGCTGGGGCACCGGGCGGCGCTTGGTGCCCGACAGCTCGTCGTTCATGTAGCGGACTTCGAGCCCCGCCGCCCGGTCGCTGATCGTCCAAGTGGGGTGAAGCGCCTTGAGCCTGGGAGTCACCTCCTGCGCCAGCGCATCGCCCTTGAGACCCACCTTGCGTCCTTCCGTCACAAGTCTTTTTAGGTCGGCGAGATAGGTGCGGAAGTCCCTAACGTCGCCGAGGTTCGCTACATCGCCGTGGCCGGGCACGTAAGTGACATGCGCCGCATCCGACATCGCTTCGAAGTCGGCATCGGTCGCGCTCCATTCCTTGACCGATCCGTCGATCAGGTTCGGCGGAATCTTGCGCCACAACATGTCGCCCGTGAACAGCACCTTGGCGTCGGGAATGAAGACGGTGAGGTCGCCCCCAGTGTGGCCGAGAACGGTGCGAACGACGACCTTGCGTGAGCCGAGCCAGACTGTGAGGTCTTTGTCGGTCGTCAGGTCGGGAAGCGGAAGCGACGCGATCCGCGCCCGCAATGCCGGCGTGATCTGGTTCCCGAACAGATGCACATTCTCGGTTCGAATCCAGCCGCGGACATTGCGATGGGCGATGGTGATTGCGCCGGCGTCGCGAAGCGCCTGATCGCCGCCGGTGTGGTCGAGATGATAGTGAGTATTGACGACGTAGCGGATGGGCTTGGGCGTCAGACGGTGGATTTCCGCGACCAGCGCATGGGCGGCGTCGAGGTTGAAGAAGGCGTCGACCACCAGGACGCCGTCGTCGCCGATCACGACCCCGGCGTTCGAGCCTGCCTTGTGCTGCGGACCGTCGATTGCGGCGTAAACGCCGGGTCCGACCTGCTTCAGGACGAACGGGAGCGGCGCTGCTTGGGCGGCGGCCGCAGAGGAGAGCGCAAGCAGGATCGATGCGACCAAAGCGCGGAAGATCATGCGGGGAGATTGTGACGGATCGCGAACGTTCGCAACCGTGCTCGTTCTAACGCGCGAGCTGCTCGGCCATTTCGGCGACCTCCAGCCAGCGCAGCTCGGCGGCTTCGATGTCGGCGCGGTGGCGGGCGATGCGCTCGGTGAGTTCGGCGAAGCGCTTGTGATCGCGCGTGTACAGATCGGGGTCGGAAAGTGTCGCTTCGTCCGCCGCGACCGCACGCTGCAGACGTTCGATCTCGTCCGGCAGCCGGTCGTAATCGCGCTGGTCCTTGTAGGACAATTTCTTAGCCGCCCCCCCTTGGGGAGAGCTGTCGGCGGAGCCGACTGAGGAGGCTGGTGCACCGACCGTTACTGACCCCCTCCGGCGCTCCGCGCCACCTCCCCCCGAGGGGGAGGAGCGCTGCGCCTCATCTCTCCTCCGAACCCAGTCCTCGTAGCCGCCGGCGACGATGTCGACCTTGCCCGAGCCGACGAGGCCGAGGGTGATCGTCACGGTGCGGTCGAGAAAGTCGCGGTCGTGGCTGACGAT
>JABFXK010000011.1 GCA_013361785.1 Sphingomonas sp. | reverse complement strand
AATCCTTCAAAATCCGTCGGAGGTGTACCGACTTCATGACGTCAACGACCTCCTCGTCGAGGGCGGCTCGGCGACGGCGACGGCGTTCCTCTCAGACGATTTGGTCGACCGGATCCTGATCTATCGTGCGCCGATCATCGTCGGCGAAGGCAAGTCGAGCTTCGGTTATGTCGGGCTCGACGCGATTGCCGACGCCCACGAGCGCTGGCGCTTCGTCGACGAGCAGCGGCTCGGCGGCGACCGGCTCGAAGTTTACGAGCGCGCGCGGTGAGACTAACCAGCCGGCCATGTTCACCGGGATCGTCACCGACGTCGGAACCGTCCGAAGCGCCGAGCAGCGCGGCGACCTCCGGCTGGTGATCGAGAGCGGCTACGACATGGACGGGGTCGATCTCGGCGCCTCGGTCGCCTGTTCGGGGGCCTGCCTGACCGTGGTGGACAAAGGCGATGACTGGTTCGCGGTCGATGTATCCGGCGAAACTGTGTCGAAAACCGCAGCGGACCACTGGCGCGAGGGCGCGAGGCTCAACCTCGAGCGGTCACTCCGCCTCGGCGACGAGCTCGGCGGCCATATCGTCACTGGCCACGTCGATGCAGTCGGTGAAGTCGTCCGGATCCGCCCAGAAGGCGATTCGAAGCGCGTCGGGATCAGCGTTCCGAGGGCTCTCGGTCCAATGATCGCGGCCAAGGGCTCGATTGCCCTTGAGGGCGTCTCCATGACCGTGAACGACGTGTGCGACGCCGAAGACGGGACGACGCACGTCTCGGTCAATGTGATCCCCCACACCGCGCAACACACGACGCTGGGCGAGCTTGCCCAAGGACAACAGCTCAATGTCGAGGTTGACGTTCTGGCGCGGTATATAGACCGAATGCTTGCGGCTCGATCACAATAGGAACAGATCTGTTCCTACTTTTCATCACATCACAATGTGATATGGGCTGCCTGTGAGCACCAATCTGATCGAACGGCTCGAGGCCATCATCGCCACCGGCGAGGTCAGCCGCGCCGGCCTCGCGCGTGCCGCCGGCCTCCACCCCAACAGCTTGAGGAAACTCGGTTCTTCCGACTGGAATCCGACCGCCGACACGCTGACCCGGCTGGAAAAGCTGATCCAGCGCGGCACGACCGAAGTGCTGGTCGGCCCCGAGTCGATCATCAACGAGGCGCGCAACGGCCGGATGTTCATCCTCGTCGACGACGAAGGCCGCGAGAACGAAGGTGACCTTGTGATCCCGGCGCAAATGGCGACTCCGGACGCGATCAACTTCATGGCGCGGCACGGACGGGGGCTGATCTGCCTGGCGCTGACGAAGGAGCGCGCCGAGCAACTCGGGCTCGAGCCGATGACGCGCACCAACCGCAGCCGCAACGAGACCGCCTTCACGGTCTCGATCGAGGCACGCGACGGAATCACCACCGGAATCAGCGCCGCGGACCGCGCCCGTACCATCGCCGCCGCCATCGATGCGTCCAACGGCCCGGACGCGATCGTCTCGCCTGGGCATGTTTTTCCGCTGGTCGCGCGCCCGGGCGGCGTGCTGGTGCGCGCCGGCCATACGGAGGCGGCGGTGGATGTCGCCCGGCTCGCGGGGCTCAACCCGAGTGGAGTCATCTGCGAGATCATGCGCGAAGACGGCACCATGGCGCGGCTGGACGACCTCATGGATTTCGCGCGTGCGCATGGCCTGAAGATCGGCACGATTCGCGACCTGATCGCCTACCGCCTGAAAAAAGACCATCTCGTCGAACGCGTCACGACCTGCCTGTTCACAGCCGGCAGCGGACTCGAATGGCAGGCGCAGGTCTTCCGCGACAAGGCCAGCGGCGAGGAGCAGCTGGCGCTGGTTTACGGCACGCTGGACACGACCGGGCCCGTCCTCGTCAGGATGCACAGCCTCGACCTGTTCGCCGACATATTTGGCGAGAAAGGCCCGAAGTCAGACCTGCTCCACACCGCCATGCGGATGATTGAGGAAGAGGGCTCGGGCATAGTGGTGACTCTCCACGCCGCCGCGCCGGGTTCGCTTTCGCGCTCGATCGACCTGCGCTCGGGAAAGCCCGCGGAGATCGGCGACGCGGTGCGCGGCTACGGCACCGGGGCGCAAATCCTCGCGGCGCTCGGCATCCACGACATGATCCTGCTGTCCAACTCGCGCCATTCGCCGGTCGGTCTCTCGGGTTACGGTCTTGCCATCATCGAGGAGCGGCCGATCAGGCCCGAGGAGCAGAATGTCGACCTTCCTGCTGGCTGAGGCGCGCTTCTATCCGCACCTCAACGACATGCTCCTGAACGGCGCTCGTCGAGCAATCGAAGCGGCGGGCCACAAGCATGAGACGCTGACGGTGCCCGGCGCGCTCGAGCTTCCGGGCGCAATCGCGCTGGCGGCACGGAGCGGGCGCTTTTGTGCCTTTGTCGCACTCGGAATCGTGATCCGCGGCGAAACCTACCATTTCGAAATCGTGTCGAACGAAAGCGCCCGCGGGCTGATGGACCTGACAGTCCAGGGTTTTGCGATCGGCAACGGCGTTCTTACTGTGGAGAACGAGGCGCAGGCGATCGCCCGCTGCGATCCCAGTCAGATGGACAAGGGCGGCGCCGCGGCGCGCGCAGCGATTGCCTTGTACGAGCTGCGCGACAAGTACGCGCCCTAGCTTCCTCCGCTCGCCCGGCTATGGGCGGCGGGTGAACCGGCCCAAAGCCCATCCGCTCGCATTCCCAGCGCTGCTGCTCGGTAATGCCGCGCTCGCCTTCGGCCCATGGCTCGTCCGCCTGTCGGACGTTGGCGCCGTAGCCGTCGGTTTCTGGCGTTTGCTGCTCGCACTGCCCTTCCTGTGGCTCGTGGCGCGGACGATCGGACAGCCCGCGCACTGGCCGCGCCGCACGTTGGTCGTCATCATCGCGATCGCGGCCGTCTTCTATGCGCTCGACCTCGCCGCCTGGAATGCGGGGATCCGGCTGACGAAGCTCGGCAACGCGACTTTGTTCGGCAATACCGGCAGCTTCGTTTTCGCGGCTTATGGTCTGTGGATTGCGCACCAGCGGCCCTCTGCCCGTCAGTCCCTGGCCATGGGCCTTGCTGTCGCCGGGGCAGCGCTACTTATGGGCGGCAGCTATGAGCTTAGCCCCAAGAACTTCAGCGGGGATCTGCTAACTCTGCTCGGAGGCCTCTTCTATGGCGGCTATCTCATCTTCGTCGAGCGTGCCCGAACCCGTCTCCAGGCGCTGCCGCTGCTCTTCCTTTGCACGCTCTTCGCCGCCCCGCTGCTGCTGCTGATCAGCTTCGGCTTCAGCGAGCGGGTGTGGCCGCGCGACTGGACGCCGCTCCTCATCTTCGCGCTGTCGAGCCAGGTGCTCGGACAGGGCCTGCTCGTCTATTCGATCGGCACGCTCCCGCCGCTCGTGGTCGGGCTCGGCCTCCTCACCCAGCCGGTCGTCTCCGCCTCGGTGGGCTGGTTCGTCTATGGCGAGGCGCTGTCCGCAACCGACATTGCCGGCGCCCTCGGGATCGCTGCAGCGCTGGTGCTCGTCCGCCTGCCCGATCGGGGCTTGCGCGCATCGACCGAGCCGCCCAGTTGAGAGCCATGGCGGACCCGAGTCCCCTCGAACTCCTGCGCCGCCGCCTTGCGCTTGCGGTGGGCGAAAATGCGGTCTTTGACGGCTGGAGCCGCGCGGCGGTTGATTCCGCTGCAGCCCAGCTCGGTATCGATCCGGTGCAGGCGCGGCTCGCGATGCCCAAGACTCAGGCCCGGATGATCGACCAATACATCCAGGAGGTCGACCGCGGGCTCGAAGCTTATTTCACGCCCGAGCGCCTGGCGAAGCTCAAGATCCGGGAGAAGATCCGCGCCTTGGTCTGGCGCCGGCTCGAGATCATGGGCCCAGCGCGCGAATCGGTCCGCCGCGCACTTGCCATCCTCGCAATGCCCCAGACCCTGCCGCTGGCGCTGCGTATCTCGTGGCGCACGGCAGACCTCATGTGGCGTATCGCCGGCGACACCAGCACCGACTTCAACCATTACACAAAGCGGATGACGCTCGGCGGGGTCTATGGCTCGACCCTGCTCGTCTGGCTAGACGACCAGAGCGATGGCTGGACCGAAACCGCAGCCTTCCTCGACCGACGAATCGACGACGTGATGAGGTTCGAGAAGTTCAAGGCGCAGTGGCGCGGCTCGGCCGACCAGCGGCTGAGCCTTTCGCGCTTCCTCGGGCGCCTCCGCTACCCTCCTCGATAAGCGCTTGACGACGCGCGTATTAGCTTGATGTTGCTGCGCATTCCTGAGGGGAGGGCCGAATGCGCCGAGCACTGGCAGCTTTGTTTCTGATGACCGCAACCGCTTTACCGCTTGCCGCGCAGGCGGGCGATCCATCCGATCCGTACATCTGGCTCGAGGACGTCTACGGAGCCAAGCCGATGGCGTGGGTGCGCACGCACAATGCGAAGACCCAGGCGGTGCTCGAGGCCGACCCTCGCTACCAGCAATATTATAACGAGGCGCTGCAGATCGCCCAGGCCGAGGACCGGATCCCGTCGGGAGACTTCATCGGCGGCAGGATCTACAATTTCTGGCAGGACGCGAACCACGTCCGCGGGATCTGGCGGCGCACCAGCATCGAAGATTATGCGAGCGGCCATCCGACGTGGGAGACGGTGCTCGACCTCGACGCGCTCGCCGCGGCGGAGAAGGCGAACTGGGTGAGGAAGGGCGCCGACAGCGCCCGCCCGGCCGAGCGGCGCTGCCTGATCAACCTTTCCGACGGCGGCGAGGACGCGGTGACGGTCCGCGAGTTCGACCTCGGCACCGGCAAGTTCGTCGACAAGGGCTTCGTCCTTCCCAAGGGCAAGCAGCGCGTTGCCTGGGTCGACGAGAATACGCTGCTCGTCAGCCGCGAGTGGCAGCCGGGCGAGCTCGGCCGCACCGGCTATCCGTACATCGTCAAGCGGTTGAAGCGGGGCCAGCCGCTCTCGGCGGCGGTCGAGCTGTTCCGCGGCAAGCCGACCGATGGCGGCTACGGAGTCACGCCATATGTGCTCCGTGACGGGCAGAACCGCACGCTCGACGTGATTTCGCGGCCGCTCGATACGTTCCACAGCGAGACTTATGTGCTCACGCCGAAGGGGGTCCGGCGTGTCGCAATGCCGGAAAAGAACAATCTGACCGACCTCGTCGACGGTCGGGTCATCGCCCAGCTCGATGAGGACTGGACTCCCGCGGGCAACAAGAAGCATTTCGACGCTGGTTCGCTGGTGTCGCTCGACCTCGCGCAGCTCAAGGCCGATCCTACGCATCCGAAGCCGATGCTGATCTACGCTCCGGGACCGCGCGAGGCCCTGGAGGCCGTGAGCTCGTCGAAGAACGTGCTGCTTGCATCGACCCTGGACAATGTGCGCGGCCGCACCTTGCTCTTCACGCCGACGAAGACCGGCTGGAAGCGCCAGGCGATGGACCTCCCCGACAATGCGACGCTCGGGGTCGTCAGCACCAGCAGCCGCGACGACCGCGCGCTGATCGGCGTCACGGGCTTCCTCAATCCGCCGTCGCTGTGGCTCGCCGATGCCGCCACCGGCAAGGCGCACCAGATCATGTCGCAGCCGGCCAAGTTCGATGCATCGAACCTGGTCGTCGAGCAGCGCGAGGCGACCTCGACCGACGGCACCAGGATCCCCTACTTCATCGTCCACCGCCGCGACATCGCCTTGAACGGCGACAATCCGACCCTGCTCTACGCCTATGGCGGGTTCCAGGTGTCGATGACTCCGAGCTATTCAGCGACCACCGGCAAGCTGTGGCTCGAGCACGGCGGCGTCTACGTGCTCGCCAACATCCGCGGCGGCGGCGAGTTCGGACCCAAATGGCACGACGCCGGTCTGAACGTGCACCGGCAGGTCATCTATGATGACTTCGCTTCGGTGGCGAAG
>JABFXK010000139.1 GCA_013361785.1 Sphingomonas sp. | reverse complement strand
GGAACAGGGTTAGCGCGGCGACCTTGATGCAGACCAGAACGGCGTTGACGGTCGCACTCTCCTTCGTCCCGATGACCAGCAAAGTCGTGACCACGGCGACGACGAGCACCGCCGGAAGGTTGAAGATTCCGCCGACTTCGCCGCCCTGGAGGAAGCCCCACTGAATCGGCGGACCCACCGCCAAGGCGTGCGGCACGTGTATCCCGATATGGTCGAGGAGCCCCGTGATGAATCCGGACCAACCGACCGCAACCGCGCTTGCGCCGAGGGCATATTCCAGGATCAGCGCCCAACCGACCAGCCAAGCGACGATTTCGCCCATAACCGCATAGGAATAAGTATAGGCGGAGCCGGCGACCGGCACCATCGAAGCCAGCTCGGAATAGCAAAGCGCCGCGACCGCGCAGACTGCGCCGGCGACGATGAAGCTGACCATCATTCCCGGGCCGGCCTTCTGGGCGGCGGTGGCGGTCAGAACGAAGATACCGGTGCCGATCACGGCGCCGATCCCGAGCAAGGTCAGCTGAAATGCGCCAAGCGAGCGCTTGAGCGATTTCTTTTCGGCCGTCGCAAGGATTTCGTCGAGCGGCTTGATCCGTCCGCGTCCTGGGGCGCGCGGTGCTACAGTCGCCATGTCATTCCCCTACCGATTTGACTTTCGTCACGACCCTAGCGGGTAAAGGGCCGAGGGCAATCCCCCTTTGACGTACGGCTAGCGCGCGAGCATCGGCCCGAGTGGCCGGCCGGCGAAGACATGGAGGTGCAGGTGCGGCACTTCCTGGCCGGAGTTCGGCCCCGTGTTCGCAAGCACGCGATAGCCGCTTTCGACCAAGCCGGCCTCCCGGGCGATTCGGCCGCTCGCGCGCACGAAGGCGGCAATTTCCGCGTCCGACGCTTTTTCCGAGAAATCGTCCCACGAGACGTAAGCGCCCTTCGGAATCACCAGGATGTGGGTTGGCGCGAGCGGGTTGATGTCGTGGAAAGCGAGCACATGCTCGTCTTCATAGACCTTCTTCGACGGCAGCTCGCCACGAAGAATCCGGGCGAAGATGTTCGAGTCATCGTAAGGTTGGGTCGCATCGACGGCCATGTCTGACTCCGCTTGACCATGCTCACCTGCTCGCTACCACCTGAGGCGATGAGCGACGAGACCCCCGAGAGCCTGATCCCGTACGATGAGATCGTTCAGGATGCGCTTCGAGCGGTGGTCGGGCGCGTGCTTCGAGAGGTCGAGCAGACTGGCGGCCTTCCCGGCGAGCATCATTTCTACATCACCTTCAAGACTCGCGCCCCCGGCGTTTCGATCCCGAAGCACCTGCTCGAGAAATTCCCCGACGAGATGACGATCGTCATCCAGCACCGTTTCTGGGATCTCAAGGTCGAGGACGATTCATTCGCCGTCGGTCTGTCGTTCGGCGGAGTTCCAGCGACACTGCACGTCCCGTTCGCTGCGGTGACCCAGTTCCACGATCCCGCAGTCGAATTCGCGCTGACCTTCCATGCCGACGCTGCCGAAGAACCGGCGGAAGAGCATGAGGAGGCGGAGAACGACGTCCCCGACGGCGAGCGGGACGAGGCCGCCAAGGAAGACGGCTCCAACGTCGTCAATGTGGACTTCACGCGCAAAAAATAACAGGAGCGCCTCTCGTCGAAGAGGAGTCCAATGCCCAGCACCGCCCAGCGCACCGAGACCGACAGTTTCGGCCCGATCCAGGTTCCCGCGGATTCCTACTGGGGAGCGCAGACCGAACGCTCGATCGAGAATTTCCCCTTCGGACCGAAAGAGCAGATGCCGCTCGAGATCGTCCACGCGCTAGGGTTCATCAAGCAGGCGGCGGCGCGGGTCAATGCGCGTATCGGCGGGCTCGACCCGAAGATTGCCGAAGTGATCCAGCAGGCGGCGAGCGAAGTCGCTCGGGGCGACCTCGACGGCCAGTTCCCGCTCGTCATCTGGCAGACCGGATCGGGCACCCAGTCGAACATGAACGCCAATGAGGTGATCGCCGGCCGTGCCAACGAGATCCTCACCGGCAAGCGCGGGGGCAAGGAACCCGTCCACCCCAACGATCATGTGAACAAGAGCCAGTCGTCGAACGACAGCTTCCCCACCGCAATGCACATTGCCGCGGCGATCGCAGTGCATCGGCGGCTGATCCCGGCGCTGAAAGTGATGCACGAGCGCCTCGCCGACCAGGCGCGCCGCTGGGACGACATCGTCAAGATCGGACGCACCCACCTGCAAGACGCGACTCCGCTGACGCTCGGCCAGGAGTTTTCCGGCTATGCGCAGCAGATCGCCGACTGCATCGATCGCGTCCAAGGCGTTTTGCCGCGGCTGATGCGTCTGGCGCAGGGTGGCACGGCAGTGGGAACCGGACTCAACACGCCGAAGGGCTTCGCGAAGGAATTCGCGAAGGAGGTCGCCGGCCTGACGCAGCTCCCGTTCACCTCGGCGCCCAACCAGGTCGCCGAGCTCGCCGCGCACGACACGCTGGTCGAATTGTCGGGCGTCCTCAACGTGATCGCTGTCGCCGTTACGAAGATCGCGAACGACATCCGGCTCCTGGGGTCGGGGCCGCGCTGCGGCTTGGGCGAGCTTAAGCTGCCGGAGAATGAGCCGGGAAGCTCGATCATGCCGGGGAAGGTCAATCCGACGCAGGCCGAGATGCTGACGATGGTCGCCGCGCAGGTGATGGGCAATCATGTCGCGGTGACGATCGGCGGGCTCCAGGGTCACCTTGAGCTCAACGTGTTCAACCCGCTGATCGGCGCGAATGTGATCCGGTCGATCAACTTGCTGTCGACCGGCATGGAGAGCTTCACACGTCGGATGCTCGACGGAGCCGAGCCGAACATCGACCGAATCAACGAATTGATGAACCGCTCGCTGATGCTCGTGACCGCGCTGGCGCCGGAGATCGGCTATGACAATGCCGCCGCGATCGCCAAGCACGCGCACAAGACCGGCAAGACTCTGAAGGACGCAGGCCTGGAGCTGGGGCTGGTCGACGAGGCAACGTTCGAGCGGGTGGTGAAGCCCGAGGGGATGGTCGGGCGCTAAAGCTTAAGGTTCAGCCGCACCCCGAGATTGTCGATCCCCGGGTTCTCGCCCCCGAACAGCTGCGCATGGCTCATGTGGATCCAGCTTGCTTCGATGCTGAGCCGATCGTTGATGCGAGTGCCGACGGCGATCTCGGGCTCGAACAGAACGCGGCTTCCGAACGCGATCTGACGGGCGTTGAAGAACTTACCCGCCGAGCCGTTATGGATGGCGATCCCGAGGCCGGGTCGAACGTAAAGCGTGCGGCCGAACTTCGCCGAGAGACCGACTGCCGCATAGCTGGTCTGGCCTGCGGTATTGAGAGCACCGAAGATGTACGGCTGGAGCGGCGTGCGCGCGATTCGGCCGCCCCGATAACCGATCTGTAGATCGAGCCCGCGTTCGATGCCGCTGAGATCGGTCGGAAGCTTGACGTCATGCACATAAACGCCGCCGAGCAGCTCGCCCGCGGAAGCGGGGGCGCTCGCGACCATGAACAAGGCTGCGGCCAGGAACGCTGCACATTTCACGGGCTCTACTCCCCTGAAGCTTGGCCCTAACAATGCTCGACGAGCCCATTCGTGCCGCTTGCAAAGATCGGGCATTGGCGTGATGCACCTGCGCATGCTGCGCGCTTACGGTCCCGGCTGCGAAGGTGAGATCATCGACCCGAAGGTCGAGCGCATTCCGGACGAGGCGACGTGGATCGATCTCGAGGAACCGACCCACGAGGAAGAAAAGCTCGTCGAGCGCTGCATCAAGGTGGATGTGCCGACGCAGGCGGAGATGGCGGAGATCGAACCGTCGAGCCGCCTCTACGAGAAGAACGGCGCGCTCTACATGACGGTGAGCGCGCTTCGGGGGGTCGACGAGCATCACCCGACCACGACGCCCATCGGCTTCGTTCTTGCGGGCAAGCGGCTGGTGACCATCCGCTATGCGGCGCCCAAGCCGGTGCGCACGTTCGAGAGCCATGCACGCCGAGAATCCGAGCTGGTACGCGATGGCCCAACCGCGCTGGTCCGGTTGCTCGATGCGATCATCGATCGCCTGGCGGACGAGATCGAACAGGTCAGCTCGACCATCGAGCAGCTGTCGCAGGAGATTTTTCAAAAGCAGCAGGACGAGCGGCGAATCCCCGCCGCCAAGCTGACCGCGCTGCTGACGAGCATCGGCCGGGCGCAGACGCTGATCACGCGAATCCGCTATTCGGGGGTGAGCACGCTTCGCATGCTAAGCTTCTTCAGCGGCTCGAACTTGATGCACGAGGAATCGAACGCGGAGCTGATGCACCACGTCACCAGCCTGACGACCGACATTACCGCCTTGATCGAGCATACGAGCTACCTGATCGACAGCCTGCAATTCCTTCTCGATGCGTCGCTCGGCCTGATCAGCATCGAGCAGAATGCGGCGATGAAGCTCTTTTCCTGGGCGGCGGTCGTTTTCCTTCCGCCGACGCTCATCGCCGGAATCTACGGCATGAACTTCCATTACTTTCCGGAGCTCAGCTGGCATTACGGCTACGCGCTGTCGCTGGTGCTCATGTTCCTGAGCGCCGTGGGTCCGTATCTCTATTTCAAGAAGCGCGGCTGGATTTAGATCGCGGGCAACGGAATTGCCGGCACGTCAGCATCCGCGTCGGCCGCGGCGCGGCGGCGCGCGAGCGCGGCATAGGCAAGCGCCAGCTCACCCGCGACGGCGGCCTCTTCCCCCCGGCCCTTGGCGCAGGAAGCCGCGCGGGCCTCGGCGGCACGCTGGCGGAAATATTCGCTATCCCTAGTCATCAACTTATCATTTAATCGTTGCGGTTGCGTTTTGCGAGAGCGGCACCCGCGCCTTGGCGCAACGGCTGTTCCGTTCGCCGCACCTGTGGTCGGTTTGCGAGCGTCGGACCGGCTTGCTAAGGCGCGCGTCGCCTCACCTGGCGGCCCCGATGGACGCCGCCGGCCCGAAGATTCGAAGGACGCGATGATCCCCACCGGCCAGGACAGCCTCCACACCCGCTCGGCCCTCGAAGTCGAGGGACAGACCTACGCTTATTATTCGCTCAGGAAGGCCGGCGAGGCATTGGGCGACGTCGCTCGCCTGCCCTTCTCGATGAAGGTTCTGCTCGAGAACCTGCTGCGGTTCGAGGACGGCGAGACGGTCACCCGCGACGATCTTCAGGCGATCGTCGACTGGCTGAAGGAGCGGCGGATCAACCGCGAGATCCAGTATCGGCCTGCGCGCGTGCTGATGCAGGACTTCACCGGCGTTCCGGCGGTCGTCGACCTCGCCGCAATGCGCGATGCGATGGTCCAGCTCGGCGGTGACCCGCAGAAGATCAATCCGCTCGTGCCCGTCCACCTGATCATCGATCACAGCGTGATGGTCGACGAGTTCGGAAACCCGCGCGCGTTCGAGAAGAACGTCGAGTTCGAATATGAGCGCAACGGCGAGCGCTACGAGTTCCTGAAATGGGGCAGCAAGGCGTTCGACAATTTCAAGGTCGTGCCGCCGGGGACCGGCATCTGTCACCAGGTCAATCTCGAACATATCGCCCAGTGCGTCTGGACCGACCAGGATTCCAACGGCGAGACGCTGGCCTACGCAGATACTTTGGTCGGCACCGACAGCCATACGACAATGGTCAACGGTCTCGGCGTGCTCGGCTGGGGAGTCGGCGGAATTGAGGCCGAGGCGGCGATGCTCGGCCAGCCGGTCAGCATGCTAATCCCGGAAGTCGTCGGCTTCCGCCTTTCGGGTGAGCTTCGCGAGGGCATCACGGCGACGGACCTGGTGCTGACCGTCACCCAGATGCTTCGCCAGAAGGGCGTGGTCGGCCGCTTCGTCGAATTCTACGGGCCGGGCCTCGAGAACCTGCCGCTCGCGGACCGGGCGACGATCGCCAACATGGCGCCCGAATAT
>JABFXK010000044.1 GCA_013361785.1 Sphingomonas sp. | reverse complement strand
TCGCTCCGGCCGGTCAGCCCAACCGGCGGAAGCGGGTAAGGCTCGCCGTAGCGCGCGACCCACGGCGTCAGGTCGTAGCGCGCGCCGGGAAATCCGATCATCCGCCAAGCCCCCATGTCGCGATTGCCGCCGTAGATCGGATCGGCGAAATAGCCTTCGATTACGTTCTGAAGGAGAAGCGTGAAAAAGGCCTTCGCGTCGGCGCCGCCGCCGAGCTCGGCCTCCCCCTGCTCAATCGCTTTCAGCGCTTTGTCCTGAGTCGCCGGGTCGAGCGCCGCAAAGGTCTTGCCGTGAGTTGCGGCCGCCCAGCGGTCGATCGCCGGGATCGATGCGCGGTAGACGCTCGCCGGCGCGCCCATCTGCCAACCTTGCGTCGGCTCGCCTTTCGGAAAGGGCGGCTGCAGATAGAAACGGTCGCCCTCGCCGTACGGCCCGGCGAGCTGGCGGTCGATGAAACGCGGTACCTCCGCCTCGATCGCTCCGGGACCTGTCGCGTCGAACGGGATCAGCCGCGCCGCCGCCGCCTCGACAAACGCCGCCTCGGCGGGCGAGAAGAAGATATAGCCCGTCCGCTCGTCTCGCCGAAGCGGCCGGTCCGTTCGGTCGGCGGCCCACGGCAGCCTCCGCCGGATCGTCTCGGCACACGCCGGGCCCGGCAGCAGCGCGCCCAGCGCGGACCATGCGGCGCCAAGCCGCAACACCGCCCGCCGAGAAAGCCCGAGGGTCATCTTCGATGCAAGCCCGCCATCTGTGGGGTAGTGGCGCGTCGGCGTGGGGAAGTTCTACCCAGACGTACAGAAATTCAAGTTGGTCATTTAATCGACGCCCGCGGTGGTTCACTTGACCGCCACGAGACCATCGCGGATGAGGGGCTTACCGGCGGGGGACCAACCGGTGAGTAGGGAAAGCGAATGCGGACAGCGGTCGGCGCGCTCGCGCTCGGTTTTATGGTGCTTTCGCCAAAGCCGGCGAAAGCCGAAGAACAGCCCGACCTTTCGAACCTCTCCATCGAGCAGCTTGCGCAGATCAAGGTCACATCTGCATCGAAACAGGCCGAACCGCTGAGCGAGGCGCCCGCTGCGCTCTACGTCATTACCGGACAGGACATTGAAGATTCCGGCGTGACCTCAATGCCGGAGGCGCTCAGACTGGCGCCGAACCTCAACGTGCAGCAGATCGACGCGAGTCAATATGCGATCGCCGCGCGCGGCTTCAACGGAATCCAAGCCGGGAACAAGCTATTGGTGCTGATCGACGGCCGGTCGATCTACACGCCGCTCGCCGACAACGTCATCTGGCAGCTCCATCAGCCGCTTCTCGAGGACATACAGCAGATCGAAGTGATCAGCGGCCCCGGCGGCACGCTCTATGGTCCCAACGCCGTCAACGGCGTGGTCAACGTCACGACGAAGGGCGCGCAGGACACGATCGGCGGACTGCTGCGCGGGACTGTTGGCCCCGACGAACGCACTGCGGCCGGTCGGTACGGATTTTCGCTCGGCGATTCCGGAGCGATGCGCGTTTATGCGAGCTACGACGATCGCGACAGTCTCCCGGCCAATGCGCTGGCGATCGACGACTCGACTCGGTCATGGCAGGCCGGCTTCCGCTCCGACTTTTCCGGCGAAGCCGACCACTTCACGGTCCAGGGGGATATCTTCCATGCCACGGATGATCGGTTCGCCGGCAATCACGCCAATGCGCACAACATTCTCGGACGCTGGTCGCATGTTCTCGGCCCATCGGCCTCGTTCCAGCTGCAGAGCTATTACGACTGGTACGACACCGACGAGACGCTGGTCCACAGCTCGCTCTCGACGTTCGACAACGAGGCGCAGCTGAACCTCACCACGGGCGGGAACGAGATTGTCGCCGGAGTGGGCGCACGGCGGACGAGGGACCTCTTCGTCAACAATCTCAATCCGTTCGAGCTCGCGCCCGAAAGCGAGGCGCTGTGGGTCTACAATGTCTTCGCCCAGGACCGTTTCAGCCTGTCGCGCGAACTTTCGCTGATCGCCGGCGTCAAGTTCGAGAAATCGAGCTTCGTCGGCTGGCAGGTGCTCCCGAACCTGCGCCTCGCATATCGGCCGAACGATCGCTCGTTGCTCTGGGCCGCGATCTCGCGTGCCGTTCGGACCCCTTCGCGCATCGATCGCGATCTCGAATTCCTGCCGATCGTTGCTCCCTCGACGCAGTTCGACAGCGAGAAGGTGACGGCGCTCGAGGCTGGTTATCGCGGAGAGCCGGCGACCTGGCTGACGCTCTCGGTGAACCTGTTCTATAATTTCTACACCGACCTGCGTACGACCGAGGTCACCCAATTGCCGGGAAACCCGATCGAGCTCCTGAACGGACGCAGGGGTCAGACCTACGGCATCGAAGCATGGGGCAAAGCGCAGCTGACGCCTTGGTGGCGTGTCTCGCTAGGTGCAACCACGCTGCACAAAAACTTCCATGTGATCGACAATCGAGTCGACTTGTTCCCGCGTAACTCGCTCGGCGCCGATCCGCATTGGCAGGTGATCGGAAGCTCCGACATGGACCTCACGCCGAAGCTCAAGCTCCGGCTCGACGTTCGCGGCGTCGGAGCCCTCGACCTGCCGCCGCGCGTGCCCGGCTACGTCGATACCGGCGCGAACCTCAGCTATGATCTCAGTCGCCGCATCGAGCTGTTCGTTGCCGCACGTAACCTCCTCCATCACACGCATCTCGAGAACGGCGATCCAAGCGCTCAGCTGGTGAAGCGCAGTGTCTATGCAGGCTCGCGGATCCGCTTTTGAGTCCGCGCCGCGCCTTGATCTTCATCTCAACGATTGCTGCGGCGCTTCTTGCGCCCGTCGTGGCACGCGCGCAGGTCAGCGACACCGCCGTAAAGGCCGCCTTCATTCCGAAATTCGCGCGCTATGTGACTTGGCCCTCAAACGCTCGGGCAATCGCCAATGGGCCGATGGCCATTTGCGTCATCGGCGACAATCCTTTCGGCGACCTGCTCAATCGTGCGGCGGCCGATGAGCAGGTTGATGGCCGCAATTTTGTCGTCAGACGCCTCGCGTCAGCAGTCGGTGCTTCAAACTGCGCCATTGCCGTCGTCGACGGCGATCACACTGGCGAGACGCTGGCTGCGCTTGGTCGCCAGCCGATCCTCACCGTCACGGATTCGCGCAGCAGCTCCCAACGGGGAATCATTCACTTCGCTGTCGTCGATGGGCGGGTGCGGTTTTTCATCGACAACGTGCAGGCTCAGGCACGGGGACTGACGATAAGTTCGCGATTGTTGGCACTCGCGATCGGGGTCAACCAGAAGTGACGACCTTTGGGAAATCGCTTTTCGAATGGCGCAATGCGCCAGCGACAATTTTCCTGATTGCGCTCCTCATCCTGGCCGCCTGCATTGCGATCATCTTTCAGAACGAAGCGACCTTCCGTTCAGCGCGTGACCGGCAGGCGCTGGTCGCCGCACAGGTACTTGCCGGTTCGGTTACCGCCGCTGCGGATTTCGGCGATCCCGTTGCGGCCGGGGAGGCGGTCCAAGCTTTTCGCGTCAATCCGCAGGTGCGCTACGTCGGCGTGTTCGATCGCAAGGGCAATGTGCTTGCGGCCTTCGACCGCTCGAGCCGCCGAAGCCGCCTTAGTCTCGCGCAGCTCCCGTCGGCGCCTGACAGCGATTATCGCGTGTCGGTCCCAATCACCAGCGCTGGGCAGAGAACCGGGACCGTCGTTTACGAGATCGAACGCGAGGCGGTATCACGCCGCCTCACCCGATACCTGACAATTGCTGCGCTCGCCGGACTTGCCGCGATGGTCATCGTTACGCTTGGGCTCGCGCAATCCGCCCTCCACCGTGCGAATCGCGAGCTCAGCGAACGCGCCGAGGCATTGGGTCAGGCCAACGAGCTGCTCGCAGAGCAAATCGAGGAGCGCACCAAGGCCGAGGACCAGCTTCGCCAAAGTCAGAAGATGCAGGCGCTGGGACAGCTGACGGGGGGCATCGCCCACGACTTCAACAATCTGCTGACCGTGATCCAAGGCTCGGCGGACATCTTGAGCCGAGACGAGGTCGCCGACGACCGGCGCAAGCGCTTTGCCAAGGCGATCCTCCAAGCTGCCGACAACGCCGCGGTGCTGACGTCGCAACTGCTCGCCTTCGCGCGCCGACAGCCGCTCAAGCCCGAATTGGTCGACCTTTGCGAGCTGGTCTCGAGCATGACCGATCTCCTCGACCGGACCATGGGCGAGCGGATCAAGATCGAAACCGAGCTCGACCGCTCCACTCCGCCCGTCGTTGCGGACCGCAATCAGCTCCAATCCGCGATCCTCAATATCGGTTCGAACGCTCGGGACGCCATGCCGGAAGGTGGCACGCTGCGTATCGCCGTTTGCGGCGCCGTTTCCGACAGCGGCGCGCGCACGGCTGCACTTTCGATTAGCGACAGCGGCGTCGGCATGGACCCGGAAACCGCGAGCCGGATCTTCGAGCCCTTCTTCACCACCAAGAGGCCCGGCCGCGGGACCGGGCTCGGCCTCAGCCAGGTCTATGGCTTTGCCAGCCAGTCAGGTGGCGACGTGGTTGTCGAAAGCGATCCCGGTCGAGGCACCACGGTCACCATCCTGCTTCCGTGCAGCGAGGGCAGCATCATTGCCGGGCGCGATGACGGACCTGAAGTCCTGGATCAGCCGCCTGCAGAAATCCTCGTGGTCGAAGATAATGAGGAAGTGGGTCAGTTTGCCGAAACGCTCCTCACCGAGCTCGGCCATTCGGTCACGCTCGCGACCTCTGGGGAGGAAGCGCTCGACCTCACCCGAAAGCGCAAGTTCGATGTCGTTTTCAGCGATGTGGTTATGCCGGGGATGGGCGGTTTAAGGCTCGCGGAGCAGCTTGAGGAGGAGAAACCCGAGCTGCCGGTCATTCTGGCCACCGGCTACAGTCAGGAGATCGCGCAGTCCGGCAGCGGCGGGCGGCCGATCATCCTCAAGCCGTATCGGCTGGCGACCTTGTCCCAGGCCCTGGCGGACGCGATCGGAGGAAGCGCTTAGCCGCACTGGCTCCATCCCAACCCCTCTGCTAGCGGCGCGGTCGAATGACTGAGCGCATCCGCAATTTTTCGATCATCGCGCATATCGACCACGGGAAGTCGACGCTCGCCGACCGCCTGATCCAGGCGACGGGCGGCCTCACCGACCGCGAGATGACGAGCCAGGTGCTCGACAACATGGACATCGAGCGCGAGCGCGGGATCACGATCAAGGCCCAGACCGTGCGGCTGAACTGGAAGGGCTATGAGCTCAACCTGATGGACACGCCGGGACACGTCGATTTCGCCTACGAGGTCAGCCGAAGCCTCGCCGCTTGCGAGGGCGCGCTGCTGGTCGTGGACGCCGCGCAAGGGGTCGAAGCCCAGACTCTCGCCAACGTCTATCAATCCATCGAACATGATCATGAGATCCTGCCGGTGATCAACAAGATCGACCTGCCGGCGGCCGACCCGGAAGGCGTAAGGCAAGAGATAGAAGAAATCATCGGGCTGGATGCGAGCGACGCCGTCCTCGCCAGCGCGAAAACCGGCCTCGGAATCGAGGAAGTCCTCGACGCCATCGTCGCGAAGATCCCGCCCCCCAAAGGCGAATCGGCGGCTCCGCTCAAGGCGATGCTCGTCGACAGCTGGTACGACCCCTATCTCGGAGTCGTCATCCTCGTCCGCGTGATCAACGGCGCGCTCAGGAAAGGCCAGCAGATCAAATTCATGCAGGCGGGCACCACGCACCTCGTCGACCGCGTCGGCTGCTTCCGCCCCAAGATCGAGCAATTGACCGAGCTCGGCCCCGGCGAGATCGGCTTCATCACCGCGCAGATCAAGGAAGTCGCCGAGACCCGCGTCGGCGACACCATCACCGACGCCAGGCACCCCGCTCCGCAAGCGCTCCCCGGGTTCAAGCTCGTCCAGCCTGTGGTCTTCGTCGG
>JABFXK010000005.1 GCA_013361785.1 Sphingomonas sp. | reverse complement strand
TGTCGCACGGCCCGAAGCGACGGCAGACCGGGTGCCTCTCCTCTCGGACCCGGCGCCGCGGAAGCTGTTCGCCGAGCTCGCCGCGAAATTCTACGCGCCCTATCCGGAGACGGTGGTCGCCGTGACCGGCACCAATGGCAAGACCTCGACGGTCGAGATGACCCGCCAGATCTGGCGCATGTCGGGCCATCGCTCTGCGTCCATCGGCACACTCGGCGTGACCACGTCCGACGACCAGGTGAAAACCGGCCTCACCACGCCCGACATCGTCACCTTTCTGCACAATGTGGCAGGGCTCGAGCGGATGGGCATGACCCATCTCGCCTACGAAGCGTCGAGTCACGGCCTCGACCAGCACCGCGCCGAGGGCGTTCCGCTCGCCGCGGCAGCGTTCACCAACTTCAGCCGCGACCATCTCGATTATCACGAGACGATGGATGCCTATTTCGAAGCCAAGATGCGGCTGTTCGAGGAGCTGCTCGAGCCGGGCAGGCCATCGGTGATCTGGGCCGACGACGCGAAATCGGGCGAGGTGATCGAGCGATCGAAGCGGCGCGGGCACCAGGTGATGACCGTCGGGCGGAACGGCGAGACAATCCGACTCATCGAGCAGACACCGACTCTGCTCGGTCAGGCCCTGAAGCTCGAGCATGAGGGCAAGCCCTACCGCCTCGCGCTGCCGCTGATTGGCGCCTACCAGGCCTCGAACGTGCTCACCGCCGCTGGGCTGGTGCTCGCGACGGGCGGGAATTGGGACGAGACCTTCTCCGCGATGCAGCGGGTCGCGCCCGTACGCGGGCGGCTCGAACGGGCGGTGATCAGCCGCGCCGGAGTGCCGGTGTACATCGACTACGCCCATACGCCGGATGCGCTCGAAGCCGCGATTGCGGCGCTTCGCCCGCATGTCGAGGGGCGGCTGATCACCGTCTTCGGCGCGGGCGGCGACCGCGATCAGGGCAAGCGGCCGGAAATGGGGAAGGTCGCGACCCGGATGTCCGACGTCGTGATCGTCACCGACGATAATCCTCGCAGCGAAGATCCGGCCCACATTCGCTCTGCGATCATGGCCGGTGCACCTGGTGCGAGCGAGGTCCCCGGCCGCCGCGAGGCCATCGCCGAGGCGATCCGCATCGCCCGCGATGGGGATATCGTGCTCGTCGCCGGCAAGGGCCACGAGACTGGGCAGATCATCGGCGACAAGGTGCTGCCCTTCGACGACGCGCTCGTGGCGCGGGAGTGCGCGGCTTGACGGAGCACTCAGATAAGGACGTGCGCGGCGTGACCGCGCTCTGGACCAGCGACGAAATCGCCGCCGCTACGGGCGGGAGCGTGAGCGCGCCGTTCGAAGTCACCGGCGTGACCTTCGACAGCCGCGAAGTGGGGCCCGGCGACCTCTTCGTCGCCATGCCCGGCACTGTCCACGACGGCCACAAGTTCGTTGATGCCGCATTCGCCGCAGGCGCGGCCGGAGCCATCGTGTCGCAGCCGGTCAGCGGCCCACATGTGCTCGTCGACGACACGTTCGCCGCGCTCCAGGCGCTTGGGCGGGCGTCGCGCGAGCGTGTCAACGCCACGATCATTGGAGTGACCGGGTCCGTCGGGAAGACCAGCACCAAGGAGGCGCTTTACGCTGCGCTCGACCGCAATCGGCCCGGGAAGGTCCATCGCTCGGTCAAGAGCTACAACAACCACACTGGCGTACCGCTGAGCCTCGCGCGAATGCCGCGCGACACCAAATTCGGCATATTCGAGATGGGCATGAATAACGCCGGAGAGATTCGCGCGCTGACGGCGCAGGTGCGCCCCAATCTGACGATCATCACTGCGATCGCCCAGGCCCACATCGAAAATCTCGGATCCGAAGAAGCAATCGCCGACGCCAAGGCCGAGATTTTCGACGGGCTCGAGCCGGACGGGATCGCCATTCTCCCCAACGGAACGCCGCATCGCGACCGGCTGGTGAAGGCGGCGCGGCGCCATGCCGAGCGGATCATCACCTTTGGAACGGGCGATGCCGACATCCATGCCGTCCACGCGGTCAATGCCGAGGGCAGCGGAAGCCTGATCAGCGCGGTGCTGCTCGAGCGCGAGCTCACCTTCACCATCTCCCAGCGAGGCGAGCACTGGGTTTCGAACGCGCTCGCGGTGCTCGCCGCGGTCGAGGCGCTCGGCGAAGATGTCGCGGTCGCGGGGCTCGCGCTCGCCGATCTCGGCGGGCTGAAGGGACGGGGTCAGCGCCACGTGATCGAGCTCGACGGCGGTGAAGTGCTGGTGATCGACGAGAGCTACAATGCGAATCCCGCGTCGATGGCCGCAACCCTCAAGAGCCTGGGCACCGAACGTGACGTCGAGCGGCGGATCGCTGTGCTCGGCCCGATGCGCGAGCTTGGTGAGCACGGTCCCGCGCTGCACGCCGGCCTCGCGCCCGCCGTCCGCGACGCGCACGTCGACCGGCTGATCCTCATCGGCGAGGACATGCGGCCGCTCGCCGAGCAGGTGGTCGGGAGCATTTCGTTCGACCTCGTCTCGAGCGTGGATGAAGCGACGGACGCATTGATGCGGATCATCCGGCCGGGCGATGCCGTGCTGGTGAAGGCGTCGAACTCGGTCGGCTTGGCCAAGCTGGTGGAGCGCGTGGCGGGAGGCGTCGCAGGCTCTACGTAATCGCCGACCAGCTGCACTTTGCTGGCCTCCTCAACCTTATCCGTTACATCAGCTTTCGCGCCGGCGCCGCGGCGGGGACGGCGCTGCTGATCGGCCTGCTGCTCGGACCCAAGTTCATCAGCTGGCTCCGTGCGACGCAGGGCAAGGGCCAGCCGATCCGCGCGGACGGGCCGCAGACGCACCTTTCCAAGCGCGGAACGCCCACCATGGGCGGCCTGCTGATCCTGATCTCGCTGTCGATTTCGGTCCTGCTGTGGATGGACCTCAAGAACCCGTATGTCTGGGCGTGCCTGCTGGTCACCGCTGGCTTCGGCGTGATCGGCTGGCTCGACGATTACGACAAGGTCAAGAAGGCGCATCACGCCGGCCTCCCCGGCAAGGTCCGGCTCGCGCTCGAATTCCTCATCGCGGGTTTCGCGACGTGGCTGATGGTGCGCACCGGCGGCACCGGCCTCCATCTTCCGTTCGTCAAGGAGACGGTGGCCGACCTCGGCTGGTTCTACATCGCGTTCGGTGCCTTCGTGATCGTCGCCTTCGGCAACGCCGTGAACCTGACCGACGGCCTCGACGGGCTTGCGACCATGCCGGTGGTGATTGCCAGCCTCGCCTTCATGCTGATCTCCTACCTCGTCGGGAACGTGAAGTTCGCCACTTACCTCGGCATCCCGCATGTCTATGGCGCCGATGATTTGACCATCCTGCTGATGGCCATGATCGGCGCGTGCCTTGCCTTCCTGTGGTTCAACGCGCCTCCCGCCGCGGTCTTCATGGGCGACACCGGAAGCCTCGCGCTCGGCGGCGCGCTCGGCGCCGTGTCCGTCGCCACACACCACGAGTTCGTGCTCGCACTGATCGGCGGCCTGTTCGTCGTCGAGGCCTTGAGCGTCGTGATCCAGGTTGCGGTCTACAAGCGAACCGGCAAGCGCGTGTTCCTGATGGCTCCGATCCATCACCATTTCGAGCATCTCGGCTGGTCCGAGCCGACGGTCGTGATCCGCTTCTGGATCATCAGCTTCGTGCTCGCGCTGGCGGGCCTCGCGACTCTCAAGCTGCGGTGATCACCGCCAAGGCCTTCGCCGGCAAGCATTACGCGGTCTACGGCCTCGCGCGGTCGGGCATCGCGACGGCCGATGCGCTGCTCGCGAGCGGCGCGAGGGTGACGGCGTGGGATGCGAAGGACGAAGCTCGCGCGAAGGCGCCAGGCGGCGCCGAAATCGCCAACCTCGATGAAATTGACCTCGCCCAGTTCGACAGCCTCGTCGTCACGCCCGGTCTTCCCCTCAACCGCCATCCGATTGCGGCTCGCGCACGAGCCGCAAATGTAGAGATCATCGGCGACATCGAGCTGTTCGCCCGCGCCCGCCCCGAGCTTCCGCGGCACAAGGTCGTCGGCATCACCGGCACCAACGGCAAGTCGACCACGACCGCGCTCGTCCACCACATCCTCAAGACCGCGGGCGTACCGACGACGATGGGCGGCAATATCGGCCTGCCGATCCTCGCCCAGGAGCCGCTGCCCGAAGGCGGTGTCTACGTGCTCGAGCTGTCGAGCTACCAGATCGACCTGACGCAGAGCCTCGATTGCGATGTCGCGGTCCTTCTCAACATCACGCCGGATCATCTCGATCGCTACGAGAGCTTTGAGGCCTACGCCGTGTCGAAGGCGCGGCTGTTCGAAATGCAGGGCCAAGGCGGAGGGGTGCGCGATGGCGCGGCCATCGTCGACCTAAACTGCGTCGTCGAACGACTAATTCCGCGGCCGCCCGGAGCATTTTTCCTAGATGCAGTCTTTGATCAGTTCGGCTTCGTCTTCCATCACGAACAGCAGGCGGACTGGCCCAACCTTCAGGGTCCGCACAATTTAGAAAACGCAGCTGCAGCGATTGCCACTTGCATTCAGCTTGGGTTGGACACTGGGCAAATTCAGCAGGGCCTCCGCACCTATCCCGGCCTCCCCCACCGCATGGAGCGCATCCGCGATCGCGACGGCGTCCTCTTCGTCAACGACAGCAAGGCGACCAACCCGACCGCGACCGCTCCGGCGCTCGCCGCCTTCGAGCGCATCCGCTGGATCTGCGGCGGGCAGGCGAAGACCGACAATCTCGACGAATGCGCGCCTCACTTCAGCCATGTACGCAAGGCCTATACCATTGGCGAAGCGGGCGAATTGTTCGCTTCGCTCTTGTCCCCGCACATGGACGTGTCACAGTGCGTGACGCTCGAAAGAGCGGTGGGAGAGGCTGCGGCCGAGGCGGCGAGCGGAGACACGGTGCTCCTCTCGCCCGCTTGCGCGAGCTTTGACCAGTTCAGGGATTTCGAGGACCGGGGGGACCAGTTCCGGGCTTTGGTGGAGGGGTTATGATCGGGACCATCCGCGGCAAGATCAAAGAGAAAGCCGCGCTCATCGACCCCAACAATTACGGCCGTTCCGACACGAGCGCGATGGGCCGCTGGTTCTGGGAGATCGACAAGGTCCTGCTGCTTCTGATCAGCGTCCTGATTGCGATCGGGCTGATCGCGGTCGCCGCCGCGTCTCCCGCCGCCGCGCAGCGCTATTCAGGCGGCAACGTCCGCTTCAACGAGCTCTATTATTTCTGGCGCCAGATCGCGTGGATTGCGGTCGGCATCCCCGTGATGATCACAATTTCGATGATGCCGCGCGAGCGGGCGCGGCGCATCAGCCTGTTCGGCGCGGCCTTCTTCTTCGTGCTGCTGATTTTCGTGCCGTTGCTCGGGCCGGAAGTGAACGGCGCCAAGCGGTGGATCAACTTCGGCCTGGGCCAGGTGCAGCCGTCGGAGTTCCTCAAACCCTTCTTCGTGGTCTCGATGGCCTGGCTGTTGAGCCTCAAGGAAGCCGACAAGTCGCTCCCGGTCTATCCGATCTCCGCCGTGCTGGTCGGCGCAATCGCTTATCTGCTGATGAAGCAGCCCGACTTCGGAAGCACGATCATCTTTTGCGCAGTGTGGGTGGCGATGCTCGCGCTAGCGGGCCTGAACCTGCGAATCCTCGCCGGCCTCGCGGTCGCCGGCGTGGTCGGGATCATCCTCGCTTATTTCTTCTACGACGTCGCGACGCAGCGCATCGACGAGTTCCTGTTCGGCACCGGCGACAATTTCCAGGTCGAGAATGCGATGCGCACGCTGACCGCGGGCGGCCTGTTCGGAATGGGTCCGGGCGGCGGGACGCGGAAGTTCGGGCTGCCGGAGCCGCACACCGACTACATCTTCTCGGTCGTCGGCGAGGAGTTCGGCCTCATCGCCTGTCTCGCCATCGCCGCGCTCTATCTCGGGATTGTCGCGCGCGTGCTGATCAAGCTGCTCGACGAGGAGCAGCCGTTCGCGATCCTCGCCGCCGCGGGGCTGGTGATCGAGTTCGGCTTGCAGGCGCTGATCAACATGATGGTCAACGTCCAGCTTGCCCCGTCCAAGGGCATGACGCTTCCGTTCATCAGCTATGGCGGGTCGTCGATGCTGGCGCTGTCGATCGGCATGGGCTTGCTGCTCGCCTTCACGCGGCGAAATCCGTATCTCACTCGCTCGCCTTATGTGGTGAAGTGGAGCGGAGAGAGCCTGACGACATGAACTTCGTGCTGGCCGCCGGAGGAACGGGCGGACACATGATCCCGGCGCACGCGCTGGCCGACGAGCTGAAGGGCCGCGGCCATGGCGTGCTTCTGATCACCGATGAACGCGGGGCGCGCTTCCCTGGGCTGTTCGAGGGCATGCCGGTGCACATCCTCCCCGCGGGCAGGCTCGGCGGCGGTCCCATCGGCTGGCTCAAGGCATTGCGCTCGGTGGTGAAGGGCAGGGGCGAGGCCAAGCGCCTGTACCGCGACCACACGCCCGACGCGGTGATCGGCTTCGGCGGCTATCCGGCGTTCCCGTCGCTGCTCGCGGCAAGTTCGATGAACATCCCGACGGTCCTCCACGAGCAGAATGCGGTGCTCGGCCGCGTCAACCGCCTGCTCGCCGGAGAGGCGGAAGCCATCGGGACCGCGTACGATCAGGTAGACCGCCTCAAATCGAAATATGCCGACAAGGCTGTGCTCGTCGGCAATCCGGTGCGCGCGGAGATCGCGCGGCTCGGCGAGCTGCCGTTCCCGGCGTTCGATGAGGTCGCGCCCCTGAAGATTCTCGTCACCGGCGGAAGCCAGGGCGCGAGCATTTTGAGCAAGGTGGTTCCCGCTGGCCTCGGAATGCTCGCGCCGCAGCTTCGGCGCCGCCTCCAGGTCGTCCAGCAATGCCGGCCCGAGGACATCGAGCGGGTGCGCGCGCAATATGCCGAGCTCGGAATTCCCGCAGAGCTCATGACTTATATCGAGGACATGGCCGAGAAGCTCGCCGACGCCCATCTTGTGATCGGCCGCGCGGGCGCTTCGACGGTCGCCGAGCTGACCGCCGCGGGCCGTCCCGCGATCCTCATCCCGTTCGCCGCCGCGACCGACGATCACCAGACCGCGAACGCGCGCGAGATGGTGAAGGCGGGCGGCGCGCGCGCGATCCCGGAAGCGGGCTTCACGCCCGACGTGCTCGCCCGCCAGATTGAGGCGCTGGCCATGGACCCGGTCGCGCTCGGCAATGCCGCCGCGCGCGCTTTGTCAGTCGGCCGCCCCCACGCGGCGCGCGATCTCGCCGACGTCGTCGAGCGGGTCGGCAACGGCGCGGCCCCCGTCGCCGTCGGTCCTGTGCTCAGTCCGAGGAGGCGCGCCGTCGCGCCCGCCGGCGGAGTGCCGGCATGAAGGCTCTTGGCACGGACATCGGGACGATCCATTTCGTCGGTATCGGCGGGATCGGAATGTCGGGAATCGCCGAGGTGATGCACCAGCTCGGCTACAAGGTACAGGGCTCAGACGCCGCCGATTCCTACGTCGTCGAGAAGCTGCGCAAGCACGGCATCCCGGTCAGCATCGGCCATTCGGCGGACAATCTCGGCGACGCCGCGGTGGTGGTCTGCTCGAGCGCAATCCGCGAGGGCAATCCGGAGATCCAGGCCGCCGCCGAACGCCGCCTGCCGCGCGTGCGCCGAGCGGAAATGCTCGCCGAGCTGATGCGGATGCAGAAGACCGTGGCGGTTGCGGGGACGCACGGGAAGACCACGACCACTTCAATGGTGGCGGCTTTGCTCGACAGCGGCGGGCTCGACCCGACGGTGATCAACGGCGGGATCATCAACCGCTACGGCTCGAACGCGCGGCTCGGGAAGAGCGAATGGTGGGTGATCGAGGCCGACGAGAGCGACGGAAGCTTTCTTCGACTCGATGGCACGATCGCGGTCGTCACCAACATCGATCCCGAGCATCTGGAGCATTACGGCAGCTTCGACGGGGTGAAGGACGCCTTCGTCGAGTTCGTCGAGAACGTGCCCTTCTACGGGCTTGCGGTGCTGTGCATCGACCACCCCGAAGTCCAGAGCATCATCGGCCGGATCCGTGACCGGCGGATCGTCACTTACGGCTTCTCGGCGCTGGCGGACGTGCGCGCCGACAACATCACGCCAGTGCCGGGCGGCAGCCGCTTCGACGCCTTGATCCTCGGCCGCGACGGAGAGCGGCGCACGATCGAAGGCGTGACGATCCGGATTCCCGGCCGCCACAATGTGCAGAACGCGCTCGCGGCGATCGCCGTCGCCATCGAGCTCGGTATTTCCGATGAGGCGATCATCACCGGATTTGAGCGCTTTGATGGGGTCAAGCGCCGCTTCACGCATGTCGGCGAGGCTGACGGCGCGATCGTCATCGATGATTATGCGCACCACCCGACCGAAATCCGCGCCGTGCTTGCTGCCGCGCGAGAGGGTGCCGAGGGGCGGGTGATCGCGGTCGTCCAGCCGCACCGCTACACGCGGCTTCGCGATCTGATGGACGACTTCCAGAGCGCGTTCAACGATGCCGACGTGGTGTTCGTCGTCCCGGTCTATGCGGCGGGCGAAGAGCCGATCGAGGGCGTCGATTCGAATGCGCTGGCGGAGGGCCTTCGGGCGCACGGCCACCGGATGGTGAGCGCGGTCGAGGACCTGAAGGAGCTGAGCCGCGCGCTCCGCGATCTCGCGGCGGAAGGCGACATGATCATCTGCATGGGCGCTGGCGACATCACCAAATGGGCCGCCTCGCTGCCCGATGGAATCTCAAAGGCGAGGGCGAAGAAGTCTCCCCTCCGGGGCTCGGGAGGGGAAGAGGCGCGAAGCGCCGAAGGGGAGGGCTTGTGAGCAAGGGACAGACCCTCCCCCGGCCCCTCTCGGTAGCGGGAGGGGAGAAGGTGCGGGGCAAGCTGACTTCGAACGCGCCGCTTGCGCCGCTGGTCTGGTTCAAGAGCGGCGGCAATGCGGAATGGCTGTTCGAGCCTTCGGACGAGGACGATTTGATCTCGTTCCTTCGCGACTTGGATCAGGACGTGCCGGTGATGGCGCTCGGTCTCGGCTCTAATCTCATCGTGCGCGACGGCGGCGTTCCCGGGGTCGTCGTCCGACTCGGCAAGCCATTCGCGAAGATCGATCGGATCGATGAAACGACGCTTCGCTGCGGCGGCGGCGCCAGCGGCATCCTCGTCTCCTCGACCGCACGAGACGCGGGCATTGCGGGCCTGGAGTTCCTGCGTGGAATCCCGGGCACCGTCGGCGGCTTCGTCCGGATGAACGGCGGCGCCTACGGACGCGAGGTCAAGGACATCCTCGTCTCCGCACGTCTGGTGCTGCGCTCGGGCGAGCTCGTCGAATGGCCGATCGAGAAGCTCGGCTACACCTATCGTCACAGCGAGGTGCCCGCAGGCGCGGTCGTCGTCGAGGCCGTGTTCCGCGGTATTCCCGGCGACCTCCAGGCGATCGGCGCCCAGATGGACGCGATCGCTCGGGCCCGCGAGGAATCGCAGCCGCTCCGAAGCCGCACCGGCGGCTCGACCTTCAAGAATCCGGCAGGGCACAAGGCCTGGGCGCTGATCGATGCGGCGGGCTGCCGCGGTCTCACGATCGGCGACGCCCCAGTCTCGGAAAAGCATTGCAACTTCCTCTTGAACCTCGGTAGCGCCTCGAGCTCCGAGATCGAGGCGCTGGGCGAGGAAGTCCGCCGCCGGGTCCGGGAAAAATCGCACATCGAGCTCGAATGGGAAATCCAGCGCGTGGGGACCAAGGGTTGAACAAGGATCTCCACGTCATCGTGCTGATGGGCGGCTGGTCCAAGGAGCGCGAGGTGTCGCTCACCAGCGGCGCGGGAATCGCCGCCGCACTTCGCGAGCGCGGCTGGTCGAATGTTACCGAACTCGACATGGGTCACGATGTCGCCGCGCGGCTGACCGAGCTCAAGCCCGACGTCGTGTTCAACGCGCTCCACGGAACGCCCGGCGAGGATGGTACGGTCCAGGGCATGATGGACCTGATGGGCATAAGCTACACGCACAGCGGGCTCGAGACTTCAGTCATCGCGATCGACAAGGAGCTGACCAAGATGGTGCTCGTGCCGCACGGCATCCGGATGCCGGCCGGCAAGGTTGTCGAAAGCGAGAGCATCTATTCGGCCGATCCGATCGACCGTCCTTACGTGCTGAAGCCGGCCAACGAAGGCTCGTCGGTCGGGGTCGCGATCGTCACGTCCGACGGCAATTACGGAAGCCCGATCGGCCGCGACGTTCCGGGGCCCTGGCACGAGTTCGACCAGCTGCTCGCGGAGCCGTTCATCAAGGGCCGCGAGCTGACCGTCGCGGTGCTCAACGATGAGCCGCTCGCGGTCACCGAGCTCAAGATCGATAGCGGCTTTTATGACTATGAGCACAAATATACCGACGGGCGCACGGTGCACGTCTGCCCCGCCGACGTGCCTGACGATATCGCGCAATCGATGATGGACATGGCCGCGAAGGCGCACCGCCTGCTCGGCTGCAAGGGCGCATCGCGCGCGGACTTCCGCTGGGACGACGAGCAGGGCGAAGCCGGCCTCTATCTGCTCGAGGTCAACACGCAGCCCGGAATGACTCCGCTGAGCCTGGTGCCGGAACAGGCCAAGTCGCGCGGCATCCCCTACGGTGAATTGGTTGAGCGCCTCATTGCGGAGGCGCTCGCATGACTGCCGCCCATGTCCGCCGCGGCGCTTCGGCACGCTCCAAGCCGCGCAAGAGTCCCAAGGTCACAGTTCCGAAGAAGATCGCGAAGCGCCTTCCGGTCGATCAGGCCCGCGCCAACAAGCTCGCGGGCCTGGTCTTCGCCGCGTTCATGCTCGCGATCGCGCTGGTGGTCGTGATCGCCCTCGACAGTCCCGGCAAGGCGGAGCGCGCAGCGGCGGCCGCAGTGGGCCATGCGGGCTTCACCGTGAGCGGATACCAGATCGTCGGCCTCGCCCACATGAGCCGCGCGCCGATTGACACGGTGGTCACCGAAGAGCTCCGCCGCGCCGCCGATGAAGCGGGCACGGACAAGGCTCCGCAGGCGCTCGTCGACACCGGCGCCATCCGCCGGCGCCTGCTGCAGTTCGGCTGGGTCAAGGACGCGCGCATCCTCCGGCGCCTTCCCGACACGCTCGTCATCGACATCGTCGAGCGCAAGCCCGCCGCGCTGTGGCAAAACCAGGGACAGCTCGCGCTGATCGATTCCGAGGGCATCGTGCTCGACCGCGTGCCCGTCGACAAGATGCCGGACCTGCCGCTGCTGATCGGCCCGGGCGCGAACGCGCAGGAGCAGGAACTGGCGGGGCTGTTGGCCGACGTTCCGACGCTCAAGCCCCAGCTCGCCTCGGCGACCTGGGTCGGCGGACGGCGCTGGGACCTGAACTTCCAGTCGGGCGAGACCGTCGCGCTGCCCGAAGGCGATGAAGCCGCGCGGTCGGCGCTGGTGAAATTCGCTCGCCTCGACAAGCAGACGGCGCTGCTCGGCCGCGGCATCGTGCGCTTCGACCTGCGCGTCCCGGGGAAGATGATCGTCCGCCTTCCGCACCCGCTCGAACCGGCGAAGCCGGCGCAGCCCGTGGTCGGCTGAACCGATGCCGCAGCCGGCCGAACAGGAGCTGATTGCCGCGCTCGACATCGGCTCGTCGAAGGTCAGCGCGATGATCGCCCGGCTCGACGACGACGGCCGTCCGACCGTGCTCGGCACCGGGCAACGCGAGAGCCGCGGCGTCAAGCGCGGCTACATCACCGACATGGCCGCAAGCGAGTTCGCCGTGCGCGAGGCCGTCGAGCTTGCCGAGCGTATGTCGGGCGTGACGGTCGAGGATGTCTGGGCGAGCGAGGGCGCACCGGGGCTCGTTAGCGCTCTCGCCCATGTCGAGGTCGAGCTCGGAGGCCATGCGGTTGAGCAGGCCGACGTCGACGAGCTTCTCGATGCCGGAAAGCGCGCAATCGACCGCAACGGCCAGGTGGTCCTTCACGCCCATCCCGCGCTCTACACGATCGACCGCGCTCAGGGCGTCCAGCAGCCGATCGGGCTTCACGCCAACCGCCTCGGCGTCGACATCCACGTGATCGCCGCCGACCCGTCGCCGCTGCGGAACATCGACACGGTGATCCGGCAGGCGCACCTCGGCGTCAAAGCGATCGTCGCCTCGCCGATCGCCGCTGCCCTGGCCTGCCTGAGCGACGAAGAGCGCGAGCTCGGAGTGGCGCTGGTCGAGATGGGCGCGGAAGTGACCAACGTGTCGGTGCACTATGGCGGGATGCTCGCCGGCCTTCGCTCGATCCAGCTCGGCGCGCGCGACATCACGAACGACATCGCCGGCGCCTTCGCCGTTCAGCGCCGCGACGCCGAGCGGCTGAAATGCTTCTACGGCTCCGCGATGACCAGCCCGCGCGACAATCACGAGATGATCGAAGCGACGCAGATCGGCGCGGACGCCGGCGCCGAGCCGATGAAGATCACCCGCGCCCAGCTGATGATGGTCATCCGCCAGCGCATCGAGGAGCTGACCAACGAAGTCGAAGCCGCGCTGAAGGCCCTCGGCTTCACGGGGCCGGTGGGCCGCCAGGTGGTGCTGACCGGCGGGGGCGCCGAATTGAAGAACGTCGCCGATTACATGCAGGGGGTGCTCGGACGCGCGGTGCGCGTCGGCCGGCCGAAACAGATCACCGGCCTACCGGACGCGCACAGCGGCCCCGCTTTTTCGACGCTGGTCGGTCTTGCGCTGCTCGCGGCGAGGGGCCGCGGCGACATCCGCGACATCGGCCCGATCGCGCGCGTCCGTCCGGCGAAAGGACTCATCGGCCGCTTCGTCGCCGCGATGAAGGGCGGTTACTAGCCACTCCGGCTGTTAGGCCGACATCGCGCGTGATATGCCCGGCTCGCGATCTGGGGGGCGAGGCATGGCAACTCTGGCTGGACGGCGTGCGGTAACGCCTGCGGCGGCGCTGGTGCTGCTGCTCGGCGCATCGGTTTTGCTGAACTATATCGACCGGGGCGCAATCGGCGTCGCCGCTCCGCTGATGAAAGGTGACCTTCACCTTTCCGCCACTGCATTTGGCCTCGCCGTCTCCGCTTTTTTCTGGATCTACGCGCCCCTGCAGCTGGTGCTCGGATGGCTGTGCGACCGTTTCTCCGTCTATCGACTGCTCGCGCTAGCGACGATGCTGTGGTCGCTGAGCACTCTGCTGATGGGCTTCGTGGCTGGGTTCGTGTCGCTGCTTTTGCTCCGGGTCATCCTCGGCCTCGCCGAAAGCATCGTTTTTCCGGCCGGCTCCAAAATCATCTCGCGTCATGTGCCGGCAGACCGGCGTGGACTTGCAAACGCGGTCATTGCGGCCGCACTCGCACTCGGGCCCGCCGTTGGCACATTGCTCGGCGGCTCGATCATGGCCGCGTTCGGCTGGCGAGCGATGTTCGTCGTCTTCGGGGTTGCGAGCGCCCTGTGGCTTCTGCCGTGGCAAGTGACGCTTCGCGCGGTGCCGGCCGCCGAGCGCGCCTGCGAGCCATTGCCGCCTGTGCGGAAGCTCGCCGAAACCTGGGCCTTGTGGTCGATGGGCATCGTCCACGCATGCGGCAATTACGGCTTCTATTTCATGCTGGCCTGGCTGCCGCTCTACCTCGTGCAGCAGCGTGGCCTGACGATCATGCAGATGACGATGGTCGCAACGCTCGCTTATGCGGTGCAGGGCGCGGCTGCGCTCGTCCTCGGCAGCTGGTCCGATCGGTGGACGCGCTCAGGCCGTTCGGAAGCCACGATCCGCCGGGCCATGATGATCGTTGGGCAGTTCGTCTTTGCGGTCTCCATTTTCAGCATCTTCGCGGTGCACGGGATCATCGCCGTCGCCCTCCTCTTGTGCCTCTGCGGGATCTGCAATGCAGCGCTCTCGCTCAATCTTTATTCCATCGCGCAGATATTCGCCGGCCCGCGCGCGTCCGGCACCTGGGTCGGAGTGCAGAATTCGGTCGGCAACCTCTCCGGCATTCTCCAGCCCGTCGCATCCGGAATCATCATCGATCGTGTCGGCTATGGAGGCGCGTTCGCGTTGACCGCTGCGATCACGGCGGTTGGCGCGCTGCTATGGGCATTCGCCGTGCCGGAGATTAGGCGAATCGAACTGGATTGAGTCTCCGCCGCGGCGCTATATCCGCGGCCATGCTGACCGAAGACCTGCTGCAGGATGCGACGGGCATTTCCGACCGCATTACCGCGCTTCGCCGCGCGATCCACGCCGAGCCCGAGCTCGGGCTCGAAACGCCCAAGACGCTCGCCAAGGTCAAGGCGGAGCTCGCCGACCTCCCGCTCGAATGGCGCGACGGGCCGTCCTGCACCGGCGCGGTCGCCGTTCTCAATCCGGGCAAGCAAGGCCGCAGCGTGCTCCTGCGCGGCGACATGGATGCGCTTCCGATGCCGGAGGAGACCGGCCTCGAGTTCGCCTCGACCGTTCCCGGGCGGATGCACGCCTGCGGCCACGACACGCATACGGCGATGCTCGCCGGCGCCGCCCGAATCCTCGCCGGCCGCGCCGACGCGCTCCCCGGCGAGGTGCGTTTCATGTTCCAGCCGGGCGAGGAGGGCTATCACGGCGCCCGCTTCATGATCGACGATGGCCTGCTCGATCCGATGCCCGACGCCGCCTTCGCGCTGCACATCATGCCCAACGCGCCGCACGGAGCCATCGGCAGCCGCGCCGGCACGTTGCTCGCCTCCGCCGATACGCTCGAGATCGCCGTCGTCGGGCGCGGCGGCCATGCCTCGATGCCGCACCACACCCGCGATCCGGTGCCGGTCGCGTGCGAGATCGTGATGGCGCTGCAGACAATGGTCACGCGCCGCTTCGAGGCGACCGAGGCGGTAGTCGTCACGGTTACCCAGCTCGACGCCGGCACGGCATTCAACGTCATCCCCGACCGGGCGCTGCTGAAGGGCACGATCCGCACCCTGTCGCCCGAGAAACGGCACGCGGTCGGGGCCGACATCCGGCGCGTCGCCGAGAATATCGCCGCGGCCCACGACTGCAGCGCGGAGGTGACCGTCACCGAAGGCTTTCCGCCGACGGTCAACGATGCGCGCGCGGTGGCGCTCGCCGAAGCCGTCGCGACCTCGCTTCCCGACGGCAAGTTCCTGCGCCTTCCGACGCCGATCATGGGCGCCGAGGATTTCTCCTACGTGCTTGAAAAGGTGCCCGGGATGATGGCCTTCCTCGGCGTCGCGGGAGAAGGCGCGGACCTCGCGCAATGCTGCGCGATTCATTCGACGCGGATGATGGTCGATGAAAGCGTGCTCCCGCGGGGAACGGCGTTCCTCGCCGGTTGCGCGACGCGCTTCCTGGAGTGTGGTTGGGACTGAGCGTCCGCTGCGTCAGAACCAGAAACTGAGGACGCTGCACAGCAGCACAATCAGGGCGGCTCCGAAGATACGCTCCGCGACGCGCTCGAGCCGGTCCTCCGACCGCACGATCGCCATGTGCGAAGCGCCGCAGCTGACGAGGAACATCAGGGCCGATCCGAACGCCAGCTCGTCCGCGATGGTGGTCGACGCCTTGCCGGTGATGTGCACCGCGGTGACGATGACGAGCGCGACTCCGAGCAACGTCGCCGCAGTGTCGAGAATGTAATGCTGCCTCATCGCGCGCCCCCCAGCGTCGGGCGAGGATCGTCGATCCCGGCGCTGTCCGCAATGGGTGGAAAAGCTGGCATTTAGCCGATCTCGAAAGCGTGGTGATATTCGACCAGCCCACCATCGCAGGGCCCCTGGAAGATCAGGCGCTGGAAATATTCCGGGGGGACGCCTGCCAGGCGAAATTCCGGATCGGCCGCGAACCCGAAGCGACGGTAATAACCGGGCTCCCCAAGAACGACGCATCCGCGTGAACCCTGAATACGCAACTGAGCGAGACCGGCTTCGATCAATGCGCTTCCAATGCCGTGCCGCTGCCGGTCCGGCACCACCGCGACAGGACCAAGTCCAAGCCAGCCGTCGCTCCGTCCGTCGATCGTGACTGGCGAGAATGCGACATGGCCGACGATCCTGTCGCCCTCTGTGGCGACAAGGGAGACAGTGAGGCTTCCCGCTTCCCGCAGAGCCTCGACGATTCTGGCTTCATTGCCGTCGCTATGTTCAGCGAGAAGGAATGCCGCGGTAATGACGCTGGAGATTGCGGCCGCGTCGGCAGGGGTCTCGGACCTTATCTTCACCGCTTACGATTGGCGCTTCGCCCGAATGTCCGCAATGGGCGGACAGCGGACCGCAGGCCTCCGCCTCGCGAACTGAGTCTTTGATGCGACACTTTCGCCGACTTTTTTGGGGATTGTGACTTTTAAAAACCCACGAGCCAACGTACGAGGAATATCCCCCCGACAATGAACGCACACACGACCACAATAATGCCGGTTGCGATCCATCCTGTCTTGCCGGGAATGCCGGCCGCTGCTCCCGCAATCGCGTCAGCTAGAATGTCGATCATTCCGACTTCTCCGGCTTAGCCTTGGCGACCTTTCGCAACCGCTCTTCCCAGCGCTTCTCATCCTCGTCCGCGCCATGCTCGCGAGCGGCCTGTTTGAACTTGTCGGATTGCGATTTACTTGCTGCCGAGGTCATCGAAGTCCTCCCTATATTCGACGATTTCGTAGTGAGCCTTTGGATCCCGAACGAACTCGGGCGCAATGAAGCGGAGCAGCCCCTTGCTCGCTAGCCGATCTAAATCCTTCTTCGAGGTATTCCATGTGCGGCCCGTCACTCGTGCGGCCTCGGCAACATGGATACCGCCATTGCGGTACGCATAACCTAGTAGTTGGATTTCGTGCTCTTTGAGCTGTTTCCACAGCTCAACTCCGCAGTACGCGGCCACGTCCTTGTCGGTTGCACGTTTGCGTGTTTCGTGGTCGTTTCGCAGCGTTACTCGAACGGAGACGCCGTGGAGAGTTTCTTGTGAAAATGTGGGTGCCGGGAGCCCAAACTGCTCCATGCTTTCCTTCATACGCCGGGTGCCCTCTCGGGTCATGCGTACATAGCCGAGATAGCGCAGAGCCTCCATCAAATGGGGATTACGCGACGCTCGGTGGAAGTAGACGTTGTCAGCATTCACAGGGGGGACAAAGCCACCGGGGCTTTCAACTTCCAAACGGTCCGCGAAAAACTTCACCGTCACTTCGGAGCCACTGAAGCTGTAGGAGCGATGCACAAGCGCATTTACGATAGCTTCAAACCAAGCCCAGCGCGGGTACTCTGGCGTGGTTATGAATTTCCCCTCACGGCTGAGCCACGTCACGTCATGGTTCAGGTCAGCGACGCGGTTTTCCGCCTGTGCCAGCATATACGGAATATTGCCCTCAATGTAGAAGTCGCGGAGGGGCCGGAAGGTGTCCCCAGTGCCTTCGTCCAAGCCCTCAAATCGCTGAACTCGGATTCTGCAGCCTGGGTGTTGGTGTCGTGGGTCTTTCGCAGCAAATAGCACGAGGCAATTGTGGGGAATGGTCTTGCCGCCTTCACGGCTTGCCAAATGCCTGTCGACCAGCACGTCCGCGTCGCTCCAGAAATCCTTACCCTCGCGAGCGCGGAAGTTATCGCAGAACTCTTTTATGATGGCCTGATCAAAGTCCTCAGGGAATTTGAAGCTGTGGCTAGGGCGCTGTTCCCACGAGCGCTCGTGTCGGGTTGAGCGAAAGTCATCCCGCTCTTCGGCGGTCATTTTGTGCTTAGTGTCGCCACGGCGAATGAACGCCTCGCCCTTGTTGGTCTCGACGAGAAATCCCCGATATGGGACATAGATGGCTATGACGAAATCGCCTCTTCCATCTACGTCAACAGGGATACGTTTGGACTCTGGCGCAGCATCCGGGCACATCTGCGTGTGGAGCTTGTCCAGTCGATTTAAATGATCCTGCGAAAGGCTTGCGCAGCCTGTTGGCCTTCCATCGTTGGCCATCCCCACAACAAGGATGCCGCCGTCGACTGTGTTGGACCACATGCTCAGATATTCCGTCAGGTCCTCGAAATTGAGCCTATCGCCGGCCTTCCACTCGACGCGCTTGTCCTCACGAAACTCCGGAAGGTTGGACTTGCTCAGACGCAACCATAGGTCACGCGGCGACCATGTGGCCGCGTGCTCCGGATGGTAGGACTCGAAAAGGTCTAGTTGTCGAGTTGCCATATATGGGGTGATGAGTAGGTGCTCATCACCTATATCTTGTGTTTCTTAGTGAGCCCTAACATATGTCAGTCGTTTCCCACTCAGCCCCTTTAATGCAACGGCGGCTCGCTGCGAATCATCGCAACCAAGCGCATGACGGTTATTGTAGCGGAACTCGAACTCCGCAACGTAGCGGTGAAGATGCTTCTCGGAGCAGTGCTGATAGACGCCCTTCATTCCGCGCTTGAAGATCGAGAAGCTGCCCTCAACCGTGTTCGTGTGAACGCGGCCACGGCCATATTCGCCAGCGGTGTGGTTCACTACGCCATGGCCTAGGAACAGCTTGCGGAACTGGCCTTTATAGACGCCAGATTCGTCGGTCATGATGTAGGTTTCGCGGTCCACGTTCTGAAGCACGATCGGCACCAGTTCGTCGCGCGTCACCTTGTCCACCACGAACGAGCGGCACTGGCCGCTTTCACGGTGAACCAGCGACAGAACGGGGATCATGTGACGCTGGCCGCCGCGCGGCTTGGCTACGCCCTGCTTGCGGCCAATGAAGGTCTCGTCAACCTCGACAACGCCGCCCTCGCCGCCGAACGGCGCGAGGTCACCGGAGCGCATCGCTTCACGGATGCGGTGCGCGAGGAACCACGCGGCCTTATAGGAAATCTCCAGAGTGCGGTGCAGCTGGTGCGCCGAAATGCCCTTCTTGCTGCACGTCATTAGATAGACAGCCTGGAGCATCTTGTTGAGCGGCATACGGCCATGCTCGAACACCGTGCCAACCTTGACGGTGAACTGCTGGCGGCACTCGCCGCACTTCTTCAGGCCAACGCGGGTGGTTTTGCCCTTCAGCTCATAGACGCGACCGCCGACGACGCCGCAGTGCGGGCACACAATGCCGCCCGACCATAGGACGCTTTCCAGATACTCGAAGGCTTTGGCTTCGTCGTGAAAGTAGGGCTTGGATAGAACGGACATGGCGGATTTCCTCTGTTGAGGATTGTCCTACTCCACCCGTTTGGGTTTGTAAAGGCTATAATCGCCACTTTTTTCTGTCGCGTTAACTTTTCCGCTTGGCTTCCGACTCCTAATGATTCATGGATTCATCGTGGAGGCTCAACGCGTTGGCGCATTGGGGGGATTTTAGATCATGAGCATCGATTTCATCCGGCCAGAGGTCGACGAACTTCGCCCGCGGATCAGCGTCATCGGCGTCGGCGGCGCCGGCGGGAACGCAATCGCGAACATGATGCGCGCCGATGTCCAGGGCGTCGATTTCGTGGTCGCGAACACCGATGCTCAGGCGCTCAACAATTCGGAAGCGGACCGTCGCATCCAGCTCGGCCTCAAGATCACCCAGGGCCTCGGCGCCGGCTCCCGGCCCGAGATCGGACGCGCCGCAGCCGAAGAATCGATCGACGAGATCCTCCAGGCGCTCGAAGGCGCCCACATGTGCTTCATCGCCTCTGGCATGGGCGGCGGCACCGGCACCGGCGCCGCGCCGGTCATCGCCAAGGCTGCGCGCGATCGCGGAATTCTCACCGTCGGCGTGGTCACCAAGCCATTCGCCTTTGAAGGCGCGCGCCGCTCGCGTTCGGCCGAAGCCGGTATCGCCGAGCTTCAGCAGCACGTCGACACGTTGATCGTCATCCCCAACCAGAACCTGTTCCGCCTCGCCAATTCGGAAACGACCTTCAAGCAGGCGTTCGAAATGGCCGACGAGGTGCTCCAGCAGGGCGTGCGCGGGATCACCGACCTGATGGTCATGCCGGGCCTCATCAACCTCGACTTCGCCGACGTGCGATCGGTGATGAGCGAGATGGGCAAGGCCATGATGGGCACTGGCGAAGCCGACGGCGACAATCGTGCGATCGAGGCCGCCGAGAAGGCGATCTCCAACCCGTTGCTCGACGGCGTCAGCATGAAGGGCGCCAAGGGCGTCATCATCTCGATCACCGGCGGCGAGGACATGCGTCTGATG
>JABFXK010000102.1 GCA_013361785.1 Sphingomonas sp. | reverse complement strand
CGGCGCCCGGTCCATGGGCGGGGTGCGCGACAATCTCGCGCAGCAGACCGAGGCGCGGGTCCGCTCCGACGCAATCGTCCGCGCCCGCACTGCCGAAGAGGTCCCGCTTTCGACCGCGATCGGGCTGATCGCGCGCGAGCGGCTGACCGGCGAAGCGCCGCCAGTTGCGGCCGCGGCTGGCCTCAAATTGGTGGCTCCCTGGATTGAGGAGAAAGCCGCAGCGGAGCTCGACGCGCTCGCGCTCACCCTCGACGATCAGGCCGCCTTCGCCAAGCTGTCGCGCCGGCTGCTCGAAGACCTCAATCTCGCCGCTGCCGAAGAGCCGCTCGAGGAGGAGCCCGACGACGCCGGCGACGAGGCCGAAGGCGACGAGGGCGGCAGCGAAGACACGGCCGACGAGGGCGACGAAGGGCAGCCAGGCGGCGGCGACGTCGAGATGCGCGGCGAACAAACGGAGGACCAGAGCACCGAAGGCGATTCGACGCAGGAGATGGAAGCCGGCGAGGAGGAATCCGCCGCCGGAGACGATCTCAGCGAAAGCCTCTTCGCTGCGCCCGGCCGCCGAAACTGGGATCTGTCCCCACCGACGGAATACAAGGCCTTCACCACCCGCTTCGACGAGATCGTCGAATCAGAGGAGCTGTGCGACGAGGAGGAGCTGTCGCGGCTCCGCGCCTATCTAGACCAGCAGATGGCGGGCCTTTCGAATGTCGTGACGCGTCTCGCCAATCGGCTTCAGCGCCGGCTGATGGCGCAACAGGCGCGCAGCTGGGACTTCGATCAGGAGGAGGGGCTGCTCGACGCAGCAAGGCTGGCGCGCGTGGTCGTCAGCCCCCGGCATTCGCTGAGCTACAAGGTCGAGCGCGACACGGAATTCCGCGACACGGTCGTCTCGCTTCTGATCGACAATTCAGGCTCGATGCGGGGCCGCCCGATCGCAATCGCCGCGATCTGCGGCGACATCCTCGCCCGAACGCTGGAGCGCTGCGGCGTGGCGACCGAGATCCTCGGCTTCACTACGCGCGGCTGGAAGGGCGGACAAAGCCGAGAATCCTGGCTGACTGCCGGGCGGCCGCCCAATCCCGGCCGGCTCAACGACCTCCGCCACATCGTCTACAAGCGCGCTGACGAGCCTTACCGCCATTCGCGGCGCAACCTCGGCCTGATGATGCGCGAGGGGTTGCTCAAGGAGAATATCGACGGCGAGGCTTTGCTGTGGGCGCATAACCGGCTGATCGCCCGGCCCGAGGAGCGGCGCATCCTGATGGTGATTTCGGATGGCGCGCCGGTCGACGATTCGACCGCCAGCGCCAACGGGGGCACCTATCTCGAACGCCACTTGCGGCAGGTGATCGAATGGATCGAGAAGCGCTCGACGGTCGAGCTGATCGCGATCGGCATCGGCCACGACGTGACCCGTTATTATGAGCGTGCGGTGACGATCATGGACGCCGAGCAGCTCGCCGGCGCGATGGTCGAGCAACTGGCGGCGCTGTTCGAGACCCCGTAAAAAAATGGGCCCGATGCAACTACGCGCACCGGGCCCCCCTCGTTACGCGACGCGAGGGAATCCGTCCGTTTGACCGGACACGGCAGGGAAAAGGGGATAACCCCGCCGAATGAAGGACTTATGCCCGATTCGCGGGGAATTGATGCTGAACGGCGAGTGCAGCCGCCGTTCAGGAAAATCCGTGAAACTTCAGTCGGTTAGCCGACGTCAGGAAGCGGGCTGCTCGGCAACCTTCTTCGCAACCTCTTTCTTGAGCTTGCGGACCTTTGGCGACAGCTTGTCGTCGCTGGTCTTCAGCAGCCAGTTGTCGAGGCCGCCGACATGCTCGACCGACCTCAGGCCGTGCGTCGACACGCGCAGCTTCACGCTCTGGCCGAGCGCGTCGGAAATCAGCGTCACGTTCTGCAGGTTCGGCAGGAACGTGCGCTTGGTCTTGTTGTTGGCGTGGGAAACATTGTGTCCCACCAGCCGGCCCTTGCCGGTCAGCTCGCAAACCCGCGACATGGTGATCAATCCTGATTTTTCTGGACGAGCCTCTAAAGGCCCGAAGAGCGCCGCCCGTTAGCCGCTGAGGCCCGCTTCGTCAACGCCGCGGCGGCAACCGCACACCGCCGTTTGCGTTGTTCGGCCGCAACGAACTAAAGCTCCGGGACCATGCGCGCCATCATCTTCATCCTGATCCTCGCCGTGATCGCCATAGTCATCGCGCTCGCGACCGGCTTCCTCGACGTCAACCAGATCCGCGGGGCGAAGGCGCCCCAGGTCTCCGCGACACGCAACGGAGTGACGGCGAAAGGCGGCCAGGCGCCGGCCTTCGATGTCGAGACTGGCTCGGTGAGCATCGGGACCAAGAACACCACGGTCAAAGTGCCCGCGCTGGTCATTCACAAGCCCGATCACAACCAGGTCGAAGCGAACGCCGGCAACGCGATGTGACTTCGCCCGCCGGCTCGGCTAGCCGCTCGGCGATGACCTTCCCGCTACCTTCGCCGATGCGCCGGGCACTCGACCTTGCCCGCGACGCCGCGGCTGCTGGGGAGGTGCCGGTCGGCGCCGTTGTCACCTGCGGAGATGAGGTGATCGCTGAAGCGAGCAATGCGATGCGAGGATCGGCCGACCCGACGGCTCATGCTGAAATGATCGCGATCCGCGCAGCCGCCGCGAAGCTTGGAACGTCACGCCTCGACGAGTGCTCCTTGTGGGTGACACTCGAACCCTGCGCGATGTGCGCCGCAGCGGTATCGGTGGCGAGGATGAAGGCCGTGCGTTTCGCCGCCGAAGACCCGAAAGGTGGGGGGGTCGTCCACGGCGCGCGGATTTTCGCCCAGCCGACGTGCCATCATCGCCCGGACGTGCTCGGCGGCATCGGCGAGGAGGAATCCGCGGCGCTTCTGCGCCGTTTTTTCGAAGAGCGGCGCTAGCGCGAAAACTAACCAGTGTAGGGCAGCAGGCGAATTTCGACCCGGCGGTTTGCGGCCTTTTGCGTCTCGCTGGTCTCTGGGTTGTAGAGCGGAGCAGTCTCGCCCAACCCCTTGGACGCAATCCTCGCCCGGGCGACACCATGGCCCGCCAGATAGGTCGCGACCGCTGCCGCACGCTTATCGGACAGCGCCTGGTTCACCTCGGGCGAGCCCGACAAGTCGGTATGGGCGAAAACGTCGACAAAGGTCTGGTTGCTGTTCTTCACCTCTCGCGCGATCTCCTTGAGCGTCGCATCGAACTCGGGCTTCACGCTCGCGCTGCCCTCGTCGAACGTCAGCGCCGCCGGGATTCGTATGACGATGCCATTGCCGACCCGAAGGACGTCGAGCCCGATGCCCGCGGTCTGCACCCGCAGCTCCCGGTCGAGGTTCGCGATATAGCCAGGCGCGAGCGCCGGATTCAGCGGCCGGATCTTCGCCGTTTTCATCTTCGCGGCTCGGCTGCGATGGCCGCCGATCACGTCGCCGTAGAGATAAGGCGCGTTAAGCCCGAGCGGCGTGAATGCCGCCGGACGAACCAGCGGCGGCGGCGGCGCGCTGGTCTCGCAGCCGGCGAGAATGGCGATCGAGCAGGCGAGGGCAATCGTGGAAAATTTGAGGCGGACATGCACGGCGAGCGGCTCCGTAGCGGCAAAGGGACAGCCGCCAAACCGGTGCGCGCCCGCGATGGTTCCGCACCTCAATCGAGGCGCTGCTTGTGAACCCGTGCCGCGCGCGGCTACATTCCGGCGGCCACGCCCATGAGCGACCACTTAGCCCCCATCCCCTGGCTCGACATCCTGCTGATCCTCGCGCTGATCGTGCTCAATGGCCTGCTCGCGCTGTCGGAGCTCGCGATCGTCTCCTCGCGCGATGCGCGCCTGAGGGCCATGGCTCGAAGCGGCAGCAGCGGTGCGCAATGCGCGCTCGATCTCGCCGCCGAGCCGGGCCGGTTCCTGTCAACCGTTCAGAGCGGCATCACCCTGATCAGCATCATCAACGGTGCATTCTCCGGAGCTAGCCTCGGCGAACCCGTGGCCGACCGGCTCGAGCTTGCGGGGCTTAGCCACGGCACCGCCCACACGATCGGCTACGGTGTCGTGATCGTCGTCATCACCTTCGTCTCGCTGGTGATCGGCGAGATCGTTCCCAAACAGATCGCGCTTCGCTCCCCCGAGCCGATCGCGGCAATCATCGCCAAGCCGATGAAATGGCTGTCGCGGATTACGGCGCCTTTCGTCTGGCTGCTCGACCGCTCGAGCGCGCTGATCTTCAAGCTGTTCGGCCTCGACCGCGAATCGAAGAACCAGGTCACGGCCGAGGAGCTTCACCTGGTCGTCGCCGAGGCGCAGACGGCTGGCGTCCTCGAGGAGAACGAACGAGCGATCATTTCCGGCATCGTCCGCCTGGCCGACCGCCCCGTTCGCGAAGTGATGACTCCGCGCACGGAAATCGACTGGGTCGATCTGGAGTCCACCACAGAAGAGATTCGGCAGGCTTTGCTCGAAACGCCGCACAGCCGCCTTCCGGTCGCCGACGGCTCGATCGAGAATATCGTCGGAGTCGTCCAGCTGCGTGATGTGGTTGCGGCACTGCTCGAAGGGCGGCCGCTCGATCTCAAGCATCTATGCCGCAAGCCCCCGGTGATCCCCGACCTCATGGACGCGATGGATGCTCTCGCGGTGCTCCGTAACGCCGACGTCCCGCTGGCGCTGGTCCAGGACGAATATGGCCACCTCGACGGGATCGTGACTCCGGGAAGCATCCTCGCCGCGCTCGCCGGCACCTTCGCCCACGACATCGAGCAGGGCGAGGAGCCGCCGCTGGTCGAGCGCGATGACGGGAGCTGGCTGATTTCGGGCGCGGCGAGCGCCGACCTTCTCTCGGACCGACTCGGCGTCGCGATGCCGGCAGACCGCGATTATTCTACGGTCGCTGGCTTCGCCCTTTCGGTGCTCAAGCACCTCCCCGAAACCGGCGAGAAATTCCGCCACGACGGCTGGTCGTTCGAGATCGTCGACATGGATGGCCGCAAGATCGACAAGCTGATCGCCTCACGGCCGAAGAAACGGCCGGCCGCGGCCCATGCGGAGGCGGTGGGCTAAAGCTTTCCGAACCTCTGCTCGAACCCGTCCGTGTCGTTCCTCGCGAGATAATCGGCCTGCTCGACGATCCGGTCCCGCTTGATTCGCCCGCCAAAGGCGCCGAGCTGCGCGTCCAGCCGCTCGACCTCGACCGGAGTTAGTCCGGCGATCTGCTGGAAATTGACAAAACCGGCGCTGTGCAGCGCGTCCGCGAACTTGGGGCCGACACCCTTGAGGCGGCAGAGATCGTCGGTCGGCACATCACCCTCTAGCGCGCGATGGACCGGCGCGCTGATGATGTCGCCAGCGACATCACTGGTCGCGGCAGCGGCTTCGCCCGCGATCCCACGGCCTTCGCGCGGCGCTGACTGCTGCATGTGCGGACGCGCCGGCGCGCTGTCGGTCAGGCTCACCCGCTGACGCGGGCGGAAGATCAGGAATGCGAGGATGAGAAGAAAAACGACCGCGACGATGATCGCGGGCCAATATCCGTGAACAAGCTCCATCAGGTCACCAATTCCATTGTGCGTTGTAGCGACGGCGAATGTCGCGGAGATAGGCGCCGAACAAGCCGAAAAGGAAGCCCAGCAAAGCGACGCCGGCGCCTTCGACGATCAGCGGGATGCCCGCTGCGGTAGCGGACCAGCTCGCGCTGGAGACGCCCGGGACTTGCGAAATATATTGCGCGAGCTGGCTCCGCTGGAAATCGTCGGCCGGGCCAGAGAGGATCGCGCGCCGAGTGAGCGGTCCATGATGCAAATGCCCGTTGACCTGAGGGATCTCCCAATAGACGATCGTCTGGCGAATGCCGCGTTCCACTTCGTCGGTGAAGCGATCCGCTGCTCCGGCCGGTCCGTGCCACAGCGCCGCGAGCGCAATGGCCGCAACGACTCCGATCGCGAGCGATAAATAGCGCGAGCCGCGGCGGCGGAATGCGAAGTCTCCGGCGACGATCCCGACGGCTAGGCCGGCGCCGAACGGCGGC
>JABFXK010000098.1 GCA_013361785.1 Sphingomonas sp. | reverse complement strand
GCCTCGAGCAAGGTGGAGCGGACTGGCAGCAGGTGCGTGCCTGGCCCGGTGGTGCCCTCGGGGAAAATTGTGACCGGCTTCTTTCCTTCGAGCGATTTCGCGACCGCGGTGGCTTGGTCTCTCGCGCCTTTCCGGTGGGTCCGCCTGACGTAGACTGTGTCGTTCTGATCGGCGAGCCAGTGGATCAGCGGGTGTCCGAGCTCGTCCTTCGAAACGAAGGTGCTGCGCAGCGCTCCGCCCAGTATGAGGATGTCTAGCCAGCTCGTGTGATTGGCGACGAGCAGCGAATGCTTGCCCGGGCGGCGGCCGACCACGCGGGCCCTGACGCCGATGATCCAAGCAGCTGCAGACAGGAAGCGATGCGGCCAGTGCGAACGGCGAAATAACAGCTTCGTGATCACATGCACTGGGACGAGGACCGCAAACAGCAGCAGCAGCCCCGCGATTCGCAGGAAAGCGCGAAAGTTCAGGCGAACTCCCTCACCGGTCGCGATCGAGCGAGACTCCGTAGAGCTCCATCCGGTGATCGACGAGTCGGAAGCCAAGCTTCTCGGCAATCCGCTTTTGCAGCGTTTCGAGCTCGTCGTCCGCGAACTCGATGACATTGCCCGTTTCGACGTCGATCAGATGGTCGTGGTGCGATTCCGACGCGGCCTCATATCGCGATCGGCCATCACCGAATTCGTGCCGCTCGAGGATTCCGGCCTCCTCGAACAGCCGAACGGTGCGGTACACCGTCGCGATCGAGATATTCGGGTCGATCGCCGCCGCGCGCGCGTGAAGCGTCTCGACGTCCGGGTGGTCGTCGCTGTCACCGAGCACGCGCGCAATCACCTTGCGCTGCTCGGTGATTCGCAGCCCCTTGTCGGCGCACAGCGCCTCAATATCGATGGTGCGCGTCATTGCACTAGACTAGGTGCCGCGCCCGCTATCGTCCAGCGGACGCCGGTTTATTTGGCGCCGCGGGTGCGCCGCCGCTTGGTTCCCAGGCCGATTGACTTCGCGAGCGTTCGGCGCTGCTCCGCATAATTGGGAGCGACCATCGGATAGTCGGCGGAAAGTCCCCATTTCTGCCGATATTGCTCCGGCGTCAGGTTGTAGTGGGTCATCAGATGCCGTTTCAGCATTTTCAGCTTCTTCCCGTCTTCGAGGCAGACAAGATAGTCCGGCTTCACCGACGAGCGGATCGAAACCTTCGGCTCGGGCTTCGGCTCCGGCGCGGAAGCTGCGCTCGAAATACCGTTCAAGGCGGCGTGGACGTTCTGGATCAGATTCGGGAGATCATTCACCGCAACGCTGTTGTTGCTGACGTGAGCGGCGACGATGTCCGCAGTAAGAGTAAGCAACGTGTCTTCGGCAGCTTGATTATCAGGCATCGGCATGTTCCTGAAAAAAGTGAGCAGAGGACCGTGCAGGAGACTGCACGCGACTTGCGCTCTAGGCCGCCTTACTGCGCGGCGCAATCCAGCGACGAAGCCGAAAAGACAAGCGGCTTTATTAAAGCTCGTAAGCGAGGGTGATCGCGTCGTACCTTTTGCCGCTTGTCGAATGATAATAGTTGCGGCGTCGACCGACCGGCGAAAAACCAGCGCCGCGATACATGCCGATCGCCGGATTGCCGTCCCGAACTTCGAGATGAACGCGGCTGGCGCCTTGCTCGCGCGCTCGGCCAAGGAAGTCGTCGAGGAGCAAGGTTCCGACCCCGCGCCGCTGCTCGCCCGGAAGGACGGCGATCAGCAGGAGCTCCGATTCGTCGGCCACCGTCCGGCAGAGCGAAAACCCAACGGCGCTGTCGCTTGCCCGCTCGACGGCGAGGGTTAGCGACACGCCCGCCATGGGCAGGATGCCGCTGAGCTGGGATCGCGTCCATGCTTCGCCGAACTTGTCGCCGAACGCGGCGTCCATGACCTTCATGACCGCGTCGAGCTGATCGGCCGTTCCCGGACTGATCCGCACTTTCTCGGCGAGCGCAGGAGTCGCCATCACGCCGCCTCCCGGGCTCGGGCATCAGGAGCGCGCGCATAGACGGGCTTGGCCGGCAGCGAACGCAGCGCCTCGGGAAGCTGCAGCGCGTCGCCGGCCGACGGCCATGCCTCGCGTGCCTCGCCCCAGCCGCGGGCTTCGACCAGCGCCGAAGCGCCGGAGCCAACGACCAGCGGCGCGGTCGCGAACCGCGCCGCTTCGGAAGGAACCAGATTACGAAGCTCCGATGTCGACCGCGCCGTCGCGCCGTCGAACTGCTGCACGAAGAGCTCGCCGTGGCCGCCGATCACCGCGGTCGCCACCTCGTCCTCGACTGCCGCTCCAGCCGCGAGGAGCGCGAGCGACGACAGGCCGTTGATCTCCGCCCCCCAGCCGATCGCCAGGCCGTGCGCAGCCGCGACCGCGACTCGGATCCCAGTGAAGCTTCCAGGTCCGACGCCGACGAGAATCTGGTCCGCCCGGCGACCGTCGAGCAGCTCGGCGATCATCGGCACCAGCCGCTCGGCATGGCCGCGGCCGATCAACTCGTCACGCCGCTCGATGCACTGGCGGCCGTCGAACAGAGCGGCAGTGCAAGCAACGCTGGACGTGTCGAATGCCAGAAGCATGGCTGGATAGTGGGCACATGCGGCGCGTGCCCGCAAGTGCCTGAATTAAACCGCCTCTACCGATTGCACTTCCGGGACATAGTGGCGGATCAGGCTTTCGATCCCGCGTTTGAGCGTGATCGTCGACGACGGGCAGCCGGAGCAGGCGCCGTGCATCGTCAGAAAGAGTCGGCCGTCGCGATAGCCCTTGTAGGCGATGTCACCGCCATCCTGCGCGACCGCCGGGCGGACTCGGGTCTCGATCAGCTCCTTGATCTGGTCGATGATGTCGGCGTCCTCGGGATTTTCCTCGAAGCCCCCATCGTCGGCGACATGGATTCCGGCTGCAGTTCCCGGCGCGAACAAAGGCGCACCGCTGACGAAATGGTCGAGCAATGTCTCGAGCACGAGCGGCTCGAGGTCGTTCCACGAGACTCCGGGCGCCGCCGTTACGGATACGAAATCGCGGCCGTAGAACACGCCTTCGACCAAGCCGCTGTCGAACAGCGCATTGGCGAGCGGCGAAGCGCGCGCGGAATCCGCATCGGCAAAGTCGCGCGTGCCCGCTTCCATGACGGCTTGCCCCGGCAGGAACTTGCGGGTCACGGGGTTCGGAGTCTGTTCAGTCCGGATCAGCATAGGGGCGATGTGGCCCTCGGATGCGTTGCAATCAAGAACCAAAAGGCGGCGCGCCGGCGATGATCCAGCGGGTGATTCCGATCCCGATCGCGAGACAGATGAGCGCCATCCACCATTTGCCGCGGCGGATCGGCTCGGTTCCGGAAGGGACCTCGGCGCTGCCGGTGATCATCGGAAGGGTCAGCTTCTTCCCCCGGAAGCGGTAATAAAGGATCGCAAGCAGGTGCAGCGCGATCAGCGCCAGGATCACGTTGAACCACAGTTCGTGGATGTGGCGCGCCTTGTCCGACGTGTCGGTGCTGACGAGGCCGGCGAGCGGGCCCATGTAGATGCCGTCCTCGTCCTCCGAGATGAGGCCGAAGCCGACCTGAATGGCGACGGCGAGCAGAAGCGCGAGCACGCTGAGGGCTCCGAGCGGATTATGCCCGATATCGACCCACTCGCCCCGCCAGTAGGCGGCGATCGCGCGCGGACCACGGACGAAGCTTGAAAAGCGCGCGGTCGAGCTTCCGACGAAGCCCCACAGGATTCGGAAGATCACCAGGGTCAGGATCGCGCACCCCGACCAGATGTGCCAATCGGTATGGTGGTTGTGCACCGACCACCAGCTGAAGAGGATCAGCGCGGCGAGCAGCCAGTGGAATATTCGGACCGGCAGGTCCCAGACGACCTGCCTCAGTGACTTTCCTCCGCCCGATACTTGTCGGGACATGCCTTGCAGGTGCCGCCGAGCTGAGCGAAGCGCGCGTTCATTGCCGCGATGTTGTTGCCGGCAGCGGCGAGCTGAAAGGCCCGGGCGGCGGTCTGGAACGAACGGAGTTTCGCGGCGAAATCTTCGGCATTCTGCCAGATGTCCGGCTTCGCGCGGGTCTTGCCAACGTTCGGTCCAGTCCCGGCCGGGAACCAGGTCGACGCCTGCTGCGACAATTGCGCGATCTTCGACGCATTGGCGCGGATCGTCGGAATGTCGGAGGACCCGAGCGCCCGGTGAAGCGCCTTGTTCGCGTCGCCGATCGCTTCCATGCCCTCATGGCGGACGTGCATGACCTGCAGCGCGCGGCCCTTGGGCAGCGGCACCGCCAGCATCACCATGCTGTTGGTCACGGTGGCGTTGGTGACGACGCTGGCCTTTGCCGTCGCCGGCGGCCGATTGTCCTTGCTGATGTTGCCCTGGGCGCTGTTCGCCTGGCCGGACTTCCACCCATTACAGGCCGCCAGCGATGCGCACGCCACCGCCGCGGCAAGAAGCTTCACACGCATGTCGTCTCCTAGTGTTGGTCCGGCACTGTCCAGCTGTCGTCGATCATTTTGATGATCCCGGAGAAATCTTTGTTTCCGCCGCCTCGATCGACGAACCGCTGGTACAGCTCCTCGGCCTCGCCGCCCATCGGCGTATAGGCGCCGACGCTCTTCGCCGCTTCGTCGGCGAGCTTCAGGTCCTTCAGCATCAGCGCGGCGGCGAACCCGCCTTCGTAATTGTTGTCTGCCGGCGTCTTCGGCCCCACGCCCGGAACCGGGCAGTAGCTGGTCATCGACCAGCTCTGGCCCGAGGCCTGCGACGAAATGTCGAAGAAGACCTGAGGATCGAGGCCCAGCTTCTGCGCCAGGACGAAGCCTTCGCAGGTCACGGCCATGGTCGCGCCGAGAATCATGTTGTTGCAGATCTTCGCCGCCTGACCCGCCCCGGGTCCGCCAGCATGGATGACCGCTTTGGCCATCGGGTCGATGAATGGCTTTGCCTTCGCGAAACCTTCGTCCGAACCGCCGACCATGAAGGCGAGCGTGCCACCCGCAGCCGCGGCGATGCCGCCCGACACCGGCGCGTCGACCATTTCATAGCCCTTCGCCGACGCCTCTTCCTCGATCGTGCGCGCGCTGGCGACATCGATCGTCGAGCAGTCGATGAGGAGCGCGTTCGCCGGCGCATTGCCGAAGACCTGCCTGCGATAGACGTCGAGCACATGCTTGGCGGCAGGAAGCATGGTGATGACGACCTCGGCATCTTTCACGGCTTCCTCTGTCGATCCGGCGCGGCCGCAGCCCTGTTCGCATGCCTTGGACAGCGCTTCCTCGCTGAGGTCGAAAGCGCGGACCTCATGTCCCGCCTTGGCCAGGTTCGGCGCCATCCCTCCGCCCATATGGCCCAAGCCGATGAATGCGATCCGCGCCATGACTAACGTCCCTTCCAATTGCCCGGCCGCTTCTCGACGAAAGCGGCCATGCCTTCCTTCTGGTCCTCGGTGCCGAAGAGGCCGTGGAACAGTCGCCGCTCGAACCTGAGCCCCTGCGCCAGCGGCATCTCGAACGCGGCGTTGACCATTTCCTTCACCGCGATCGCAGCGAGCGGCGGCATGGAAGCAATGGCTTCGGCGGTCTTCGTCGCTTCGGTCATCAGCTCGCTGGCGGGGACGACCTTGGCGACGAGGCCGGACCGCTCAGCCTCGGCGGCATCCATCATCCGGCCGGTCAGGCACATTTCCATCGCCTTGGCCTTGCCGATGGCCCAGGTGAGGCGCTGCGATCCGCCCATTCCCGGAGTCACGCCGAGCTTGATCTCCGGCTGGCCGAACTTGGCGGTGTCGGCCGCGATGATGAAATCGGCCATCATCGCGACCTCGCATCCGCCGCCGAGGGCGAAACCGTTGACCGCCGCGATCCACGGCTTCCGGGTTGCGGTGATCTTCTCCCAGCCGGCGAAGAAATCGCGAGTGTACATGTCGGCGAAGCCCTGCGGCTGCATCTCCTTGATGTCCGCGCCCGCGGCGAACGCCTTCTCGCCGCTCCCGGTGAGCAAGAGGCAGCGCTGGCTGTCGTCTGCATCATAAGCCTCGAAGACGTCGATCAGCTC
>JABFXK010000025.1 GCA_013361785.1 Sphingomonas sp. | reverse complement strand
TCGCCAACGGTTACTTCGGGCAGTCGGTCGAGCCGCCGACTTCACCGATTGCGGGCCCCCGATGCGCATGGCAGCAAGCCCAGATGTTGTCCCGGCGCGAAGCCTTGCAGCGGACATTCTCCTCGGGCCCGGCCCGGCGGGCGCTTGGAGTGGCGGTCGTCGTCGGAACCATTCTGAACGCCATCAATCAGGGGCCGGAGCTCATCGCCGGCCATCCGCTCGTCATCTGGAAGCTGGCGCTGACCTATTTCGTGCGTTCGCGGTTGCGAGCTACGGCTGCTACTCGTCGTTCCGGAGCGACCACTGATGCTCCGGCTAAAAGCTCGGCGTCACCAGCGAAGGAGTCTGGGACCAATGACAAGCCCGATGATACCCGCCATTCCAATCCCGAGCGTGTACCAGGTCGCGAGAAACGCAGCGGTCGTTTCCGGGCAGAACAAGGCATAGATGACCGCGGCCGCCGATCCGGACGTCAGCCCCGCAAGCAGTCCCGCCAGACGCAGGTTCGTTGGAGCGAGCCGCTTGAATGCCCAGACGATGCCGGCGAGGATCGGCAGGGAAAGGCCAGTGGTCGCAAGGATGCAGGTTTGCCATGTCGATCCGAGCCACGCAGCTTCACGAAACTGCGGCGCCTTCATCGCCAGTTCCATTGCGGCGTTCGCCGCCACCAGGACCGGCGGGACAGCGAGCCAAAGCAGCCGCATTCCAATGCGCTGTCCGGGGCGGCCCGAGGCCCGCAGCAAAATGACGCTCGCGGCCGCCATGATCGCCCCATAGGCGAGCTTCATCGTAAACGCCGGAACGCCCGTGGAGGGAACCGCCGACAATGGCGCCCGCCACGACAGCCACAGAACGGCCAGCGCAATCACTGCCCCGGCCCCAATGCCGGCCGCAAGCCGAAGCTGCGCCGCTCCGCGCCGCAGCGGCTTCACATCGGCGGCAAGCGACCGGATGAGGTCCTCAGTTGCGATCATCGTCGTCATCGTCTCGTATCTGCGCTGAAAGTTTCCGTAAGCCCCGATGAACTCCAATCTTGATCCCCGAAGGCGATTGGCCCGTCATCTGTGACGCTTCCTCGACGGAATAGCCCTCGATCCTCGTGAGCCTGATTGCCTGGCGGTGTTTCGGCGGAAGTTCACCGAGCATCCGCTCAATGTCGATTGCGGCCAAGGCAGGCTCGAAGCCGTCCTCGGCTGCAAGCTCACCAATGTCATCCAGGTCGATATGCCGGCGAATTCCGGCCCGCCGATAATGGTCGACGAGCTTGTATTTGGCGATCGCGTGCAGCCAGGCCGTGAACGGCAGCGCGCTATTGTAGCTCTCGCGCCGTTCATGGATGGCGATCAACGTCTCCTGCACCAGATCCTCCAGGTCAGGCGCTTCGCCTCCAAGGCGGCGCGCATAATAGCTTCTCAGTCGCGCGGCGGCGGCGGCGAGCAGTCGCTGGTGTGCTTTTGCGTCGCCAGCGAGGCCAGCAAGCATCAGCACTTTCAGCTCCATCTCAACCCGATCCGCCAACCGTCATTGCTCCCTAATTCGCGCGCGACGCCCAGACCGTTACACCGGGCCAACAACAAGCCGCAATCACGCTGGCGGAAGCTTTCGCCATGGGGACCGTAACCAATCGGGCCGATCCGGCGAACTCAATGGCGCACCCGATGGTGTGACATGCAGAAATGGAGATTCCTGAAAATGACACGCACTCAACTGGCCGCCGCTGCGGCCGCGCTTTCGATGGTCGCCGGCGCGACGGCGGGGAGCGCCGCGCCCATGATGAGCAAAGAACAAATGATGAAGAAGCAGCAGATGACCGCCGCTTCGGTGCAGTCCGGCAAGATGGAGCAATGCTACGGTATCGCTCTGGCAGGCCACAACGACTGCAAAGCCGGTCCAGGCACGACCTGCGCCGGAACTTCGAAGGTCAACTATCAGGGCAATGCATTCAAGCTGGTCAAGGCCGGCACCTGCACGAAGATCAAGACACCGAAGGGCCACGGCTCCCTCACGCCGACGGCCTGAGCGCATGCAAATCACCGCCGGAGTGGGTTTCAAGCCCCAGCATTTCGAAGAGGCGGTCGCCTCTCCGGCGGACGGCCTGTGGTTCGAAGTGCATGCCGAAAATTATATGGTGGATGGCGGCCCTCGGCTTGCAATTCTCGAGGCATTGCGAAGCGTGCGGCCGCTGTCGCTGCACGGCGTCGGACTGTCGCTCGCCGGGTTCGAAGCGCCCAACACCGACCATCTGAAGCGGCTGAAGCTCCTAGTGGACCGCTTCGAACCAGCCCTCGTTTCGGAGCATCTCGCCTGGTCGCGCCTCGGTGCGCTCTGCTTTCCAGACCTGCTGCCCTTCCCGCGGAGCACCGAGATGCTCGAGCTCATCGGGCGGAACATCGCGATCGCCCAAGAGGAGCTCGGGCGCGCGATCGCGATCGAGAATCCCTCGCTCTACCTGAACGTCGAAGGGCACGAGTGGAGCGAGACCGAATTCCTCACGGAGCTTGTTCGGCGAACCGGCTGCGGGCTGCTCGTCGACGCCAACAACATCTTCGTGAGCGCGGCCAATCTTTGCTTTGATCCGGCCGACTATATCGCCGGCCTGCCAGCGGCAGCCGTGACCGAAATTCATCTCGCTGGGTACAGCGTCGACCCGGAGCTCGGGGCCTCGCTGTTGATCGACAGCCACGACCAGCCGATCGCCGATGCCGTCTGGGATCTCTATCGGCAGCTGATCCAACGGTTGGGCCCGCGACCGACCTTGATCGAGCGCGATGGCAACATCCCGCCCTTCGCCGAGCTCATGGCGGAACGTGACCGTGCCGCGGTCCTACTTACATCCCAGAATGTATCGAGCGATGTCTGACGCAATCGATTTCGAGATCAGGTTCGCGCAAGGGATCGCTTCCCGCGAGCAGCCCGCCGGCGGGAGTCCGGCGGCATTCGCGGTCTATCGCAACACCTGGCTCAAGGGATTGCTCGACGCCCTTGCCGCCAACTTCCCGACGGTCGCCATGCTGCTCGGTCCCGAACTCTTCAGGGATGTGGCCGTCGAGTTTGCACGGGAGCATCCGGCGAACAGCCCGGTTCTCGCTTTATACGGCGCGGAGTTTCCCGACTTCGTCGGGGACCGGCTTGGCGGCGACATTCCCTATCTGCGCGACGTCGCCGCGCTCGAGCGGCTGTGGACCGAAAGCTTCTTTGCCGCCGATGCCGACGCTCTCGCCCCAGCGCAATATGCGGCGCTGAGACCCGCGCAATTGCTCGGCCTCCAGGTCGGCGTGCATCCGGCCACCCGCATTGCGCGCTTCCGGACACCGGCGGTCACGATCTGGAAAGCGCATCGCTCCGATGGCCATTTTGAGGAAATCGAGCCGGACTGGCGCCCGGAAGGCGCGCTGGTCACCCGGCGCGACTTGTCGGTTGATGTGATGGCGGTGGACGACGCCACTTATCATATCTTGGTCGAGATCGAGCGTGGCCGCACGGTCGGCGCGGCCATCGGGAGCGCGGCCGAGGCATGCCCCGGATCGGACCTCGCGAGGGCGCTCACCACCATCATCGAAAGCGGCGCCCTCACTGCCGCCGCACAATCATAAGCGAGGTCGATATGGCGACGACTCCCAATGAGGCTGGCGGCTGGCGATCACCCTTCCGGCTTTTTGCGAAAGGGGCGACTGCGGCTCTGCCAGATTGGCTTTTGCCCCTGGTGCAGCGGCTCGGTATTGCCGCCGTCTTCTTTCAATCCGGACGCACCAAGGTCGAAGGCTTGTTCACGCTGACCGACAGCGCCTTCTATCTCTTTCAGACCGAGTACAGGCTGCCGTTCATCGCGCCGGTTCCGGCGGCCTATATCACTGCAGCCTCCGAGCACATCTTCCCGATCCTCCTGGTGCTCGGCCTATTCACGCGACTCTCGGCGCTGGCCCTGTTCACGATGACGATGGTGATCGAGATTTTCGTGTATCCGGACGCCTGGCCGACGCACCTCAGCTGGGCCGCGATCCTGCTGCCGCTGATTGCGCGCGGCGGCGGGCGCTTCTCGCTCGACCGCTGGCTCGGCATTCCATGAGCATACCGGAACCCGGCCGCGCCGGACCCATTCAGCCAGTCGAAGGTGACCAATGAGCAAGCTCGACATCGTCAAGGATTATTATGGCCGGCAGCTGACCGGTTCGGGCGACCTCAGGACGTCGGCCTGCTGCGATCCCTCGCAGATGGCCGACTGGCTGAAGCCGTTGCTGGAGCGGATCCATCCGCAGGTGCTCGCCCGTTATTATGGATGCGGTCTCGTCGTTCCGCCGCTGATCGAGGGTGCCCGGGTGCTCGACCTCGGCTGCGGCAGCGGACGCGATGTCTATCTGCTCGCGCAGCTGGTCGGTCCGACCGGCTCGGTCGTCGGCGTCGACATGACCGAAGAGCAGCTGGCGGTCGCCGAAGCCCATCGCGATTATCAAGCGCGCCAGTTCGGCTATGACAATGTCGGCTTCGTCCACGGTTTTATCGAACGCCTCGATGAACTGGGCCTCGCCGAACGCAGCTTCGACGTCATCGTCTCCAACTGCGTCGTCAATCTGTCGCCGGATAAAGCGGCGGTGCTGTCCGGCGTTCGCCGGCTTTTGAAGCCTGCCGGCGAATTTTACTTTTCGGACGTCTATGCTGACCGGCGCGTGCCGCGGGAGGTCCGCGAGGATCCGGTGCTTTACGGCGAGTGTCTGGGCGGAGCACTCTACTGGAATGATTTCCGCCGGCTCGCGCAGGCGAGCGGCTTTGCCGACCCGCGGCTGGTCGAGGACCGGCGGCTGACGATCGAGGATCCCGAGCTCGCGTCGCGCGCTGGGCCGATCCGCTTCTTCTCGGCAACCTACCGATTGTTCGCGATCGGGCAGCTCGAAGATGCCTGCGAGGATTTCGGCCAGGCCGTCGTCTATCGCGGGACGATTCCCGGCTCTCCCGACGCATTCACGCTCGACAAGCATCACAGGATCGAAACGGGCCGCGTGTTTCCGGTGTGCGGCAATACATGGCGAATGTTGAGCGAAAGCCGGTTCGAACCGCATTTCGATTTCATTGGCGATTTCAGTCACCATTTCGGCATTTTCGAGGGGTGCGGGACGCACATGCCGTTCGAGGATGGGACCGCCGGCGCTTCGGCGGGATGCTGCTGATGCAACCGCTAATCATCCTCATCATGGTCGGCGCTTTGTTCGTCGGCTTCAGCAACGGCGCGAACGACAATTTCAAGGGCTTCGCGACCGTGTGGGGCTCGCATTCGCTGAGCTATAGGCGCGCGCTCGCCTTAGCGACCGTGGCAACCGTTGCCGGAGGGGTCGCTTCGGTGCTTCTGGCGCATGGCCTGGTGCAGCAATTCTCGGGCAAGGGCCTGGTCCCCGCCAGTATCGTTGCAAACCCCGCTTTCGTCGCAGCGGTTGCAATAGGCGCCGCGATCACGGTGCTTGCGGCGAGCCGGATCGGTATGCCGGTATCAACGACGCACGCATTATTGGGCGGCCTCGTCGGAGCCGGTGTCGCGCTTGGCACGACGTCGATCAACTGGCATGCGCTCGGCGACAGCTTCGTCCTGCCGCTGGTCGCAAGTCCGGTCATCGCGGCGGTTCTCGGCATCTCCATCTACAGCATCGTTTCGCGTTTTCGTTCAGAGGCCGATTGTGCCTGTGTCGTACACGACGATCCCCGGGTTCAGGACGAGGCCGCGATGGCCGCGGTCGCCGGGCCCGGATTTCCGTCTGTCGTTTGCGCAACAGCGATAGAATGCGAACGCATGCCTGGAGTTACGGCCCGAGTCGAGATCCCGGCCGTCCTCGACCGTGTCCATGTGCTTTCCGCGTCTGCGATCTGTTTCGCCCGGGCCGTGAACGACACGCCCAAGCTCGCCGCGCTCCTCATTGCAGCGGGCGCGGTCGGCCCTGAATATTCGGCGGCGCTGATCGCGATCGCGATGGGCATCGGCGGGCTTCTACTCGCCCGGCGCGTCGCGGAAACGATGAGCCTCAAAATCAATCGGCTGGATCATGCGCAGGGGATCAGTGCAAACCTGATCACCGCAGTCCTCGTGATCTTCGCCAGC
>JABFXK010000268.1 GCA_013361785.1 Sphingomonas sp. | reverse complement strand
GCCTCATATCTCTTCCGAACCCAGTCCTCGTCGCCGCCGGCGACGATGTCGACCTTGCCCGAGCCGTCGAGGCCGAGGGTGATCGTCACGGTGCGGTCGAGAAAGTCGCGGTCGTGGCTGACGATCAGGACGGTGCCTTCATAATCGGCGATCACCTCCTGGAGCAGGTCGAGGGTTTCGAGATCGAGGTCGTTGGTCGGCTCGTCGAGCACGAGCAGGGTGGCGGCCCTCGCAAACTCGCGCGCGAGCAAAAGGCGCGAGCGCTCTCCGCCGGACAACGAGGCGATCGGCGCATCGGCGATCGCCGGATCGAACAGGAATTCCTTGAGGTAGCCTTTGACGTGTTTCTTATGCCCGCGGACCTCGATCCAGTCGCCGCCGTTGGCGAGCACATCCTTCACCCGCCGCTGCGGCTCCATCAGCTTGCGCTGCTGGTCGATGACGATGCCGGAGAGCGTCTTGGCGAGTGTAACTGTGCCGCTGTCGGGCTCCAACTCGCCGGTCAGCAGCTTGAGCAGGGTCGTCTTGCCCGCGCCGTTCGGGCCGACGATGCCGATGCGGTCGCCGCGCTGAATGCGCAGCGAAAAGTCGCGAATGATCTGGCGATCGCCGAAGCTCTTGGACACGTGCTCGGCGTCGATCACCGTCTTGGAGCGCACGTCGTCTTTGGCGAGCGCGAGCTTCGCGGTCCCGGCGCTCCCGATCATGGCCGCGCGCTGTGCCCGCATCTCGTGCAGCTTGGTGAGCCGCCCCTGGTTCCGCCGCCGGCGAGCGGTCACGCCGCGCTGGAGCCAGTGAAGCTCGATCTTCAGCTTCGCGTCGAGCTTCTCGGCCGCGCGCGCCTCCTCGTCATAGACCCGCTCGGTCCAAGCCTCGAACCCGCCGAAGCCGATCTCCGCACGCCGCAGCTGGCCGCGGTCGAGCCACAGGCAACTGCGCGTCAGCCGCGTCAGGAAGGTCCGGTCGTGGCTGATGACGATGAACGCGCCTTTGAAGCGCTTGAGCCAGTCCTCGATCCATTCGATCGCTCCGAGGTCGAGATGGTTGGTCGGTTCGTCGAGCAGGAGCACGTCTGGGCGCGACCCGAGCGCCCGCGCGATCGCTGCCCGGCGACGCTCGCCGCCGCTGGCGGTCGCCGTCGGACGCGAGAGGTCGATCCCGAGCTGATCGGCGATTGCCGCCGCCTCATGCGGCTCGGGCGCATCCGGGCCATGAGCGACCCAGTCGGCCAAGGTCTCGAACCCATCCATGTTCGGGTCCTGCTCTAGGAGCACGACATTGGTGCCCGGGACGATGGTCCGCTTCCCCTTGTCGGGATCGATGCGCCCGGCGAGACATCGCAGCAGTGTCGTCTTGCCGGCGCCGTTCCGTCCGATCAGCGCCAGGCGGTCGCGTTCGCCGATGTAAAGGTCGAGTCCCTGGAACAGCCAGCCTTCACCCTGACTCAAGGCGAGATCTTCATAGGAGAGCACGGGCGCGGCCATCAGCGCCCCGTAGCCAAGGAAGGCGGCAGCCTGAACCCCTCGGAATGCGCTGTTGCCGGATTGCAACGCGTGTGATCCTGAACGGGCCTGTGCGGGCGCGTTCATAGCTAATTCAATGGCTGATGTTAGAAGAGCGGCCGACGAAAGAGTCCTGTGATGAACCTTCTGCGTACCCTTCTTGCCGCCGGCGTGCTTGGAGCCGGCCTCGCCAGTGCTCCTGCACTGGGCGAGCCGCCGCGTGATTCGGAACGCGCGTTCCAGGAGCGCCACGACGGCCGCTCGATGCCGCTTCAGCTGCTCGAGCGCCGAGTGATGCCGTTCGTGGGACCGGGCGCCGACTATCTCGGCCCCGAGATCAACGGCGGCAGCTATCGGATGAAGTTCATCCAGAACGGCCGCGTTATCTGGGTCGACGTCGATCCTTCAACTGGCCGAATCATCCGGCGCGCACACGATCGCTGAGTTCGTTGCGGAGATGGATTGACTTTTCGGCGCGGTCTCCCAGTTGTTTCACCCAAGCAACCTCTCGTCGCACCACGGGTTGACGGCGCGAAGATGAACAGCTCCGGGGAGCAAAGATGCGCGTTCTGATCGTCGAAGACGAACCCAATCTCGGACGCCAGCTGCGCTCGACCCTGGAAGGCGCTGGCTACGCCGTCGACCTCGCAACCGATGGCGAGGACGGCCACTATCTCGGCTCGACCGAAAGCTATGATGTGGTGATCCTCGATCTTGGGCTTCCGGAAGTCGACGGGCTGACGGTCCTCGACCGCTGGCGCAAGGAAGGTCGCAAGATGCCCGTCCTGGTGCTGACCGCGCGGGACAGCTGGTCGGACAAGGTCGCAGGCCTGGACGCCGGTGCCGACGACTATCTGGCCAAGCCATTCCAGACGGAAGAGCTGATTGCCCGCCTGCGGGCGCTGATCCGCCGCTCGTCCGGGAATGCATCGTCCGAGCTCATCGCCGGCGATATCAGGCTCGATACCCGTTCGGGCAAGGTTACCAAGGCCGGCGAGCCGGTGAAGCTCACCGCGCAGGAGTACAAGCTGCTGTCCTACCTCATGCACCACAAGGGCAAGGTAGTCAGCCGCACGGAGCTGATCGAGCACATCTACGACCAGGATTTCGACCGCGATTCGAACACCATCGAAGTGTTCGTGACGCGGATCCGCAAGAAGCTGGGAGCCGACGTCATCACCACCATTCGTGGGCTGGGCTACAGCCTTGAGGAGCCGGTGGAGGCTCGAGCGACTTGAACAAAGAAGCCGCCCCCGTTTCGGCGGCGTCCGAGGTTTCATCCGCCGCCAGCCGGAGAGCGCATCGCCGGCGCACGGGGTCGCTGACCCGGCGAATGATCGGCGTTGCGGCGCTGTGGATCATCGCTCTTCTCCTCATCGGCGGATTTGGGCTCGACCGGGTCCTGAGCCGTTCCGTCACAGACAGTTTCGACGGTCAGCTCGTCTACATGCTCAACTCGATGGTCGACGCTGCCGAGATCGGCCCCGACGGCGAGGTGCATTTCAGCCGCGAGCCCGCCGACCAACGCTTCATCCAGCCTTATTCCGGACTCTATTTCCAGGTCAGCGACGTCCCGGCCAACCACTGTCAGCGGCAGATCTACAATTCCTCGCTCTGCGACCCCTCGCGGTCCTTATGGGACCGGCGGCTGCGCGTGTCGGACACCGAGCCGATCATCAAGCCGAACCTGTACGACAGCGACGAATTCTCGGTTCCCGGCCACAAGGAGACTCTGAGGATCGCGGAGCGCGACGTGATCCTGCCCGGGTCGCCGGTGCGCTGGCGGTTCCAGGTCGCGGAATCTCACGCGGGGATCGACACGCAGATCCATAAGCTGCGGCTGATCCTGTTCTGGAGCTTCACCGCGCTCGGAGTCGGGCTGATTATCCTAGCCGCGCTCCAGACAGTCTATGGGCTTTGGCCGCTGCGGCGGGTGCGGCGTGAGGTCGCCGACATTCGCTCGGGCGACAGGACCCGGATCGGGCGCGATTTTCCGGCCGAAATCCGCCCGCTCACCGAGGAGATCAACCAGCTGCTCGCCCATAGCGAGGAGCAGGCGGAGGAGGCCCGGCGGCATGCCGGCAATCTCGCCCATGCGCTGAAGACTCCGCTGACGGTGATCACCAACGCGGCGACCGCGCATGCGCCGGACCTCGTCGACACCGTCTGCCGCGAAGCCCTGGTCATGCGCCGGCAAGTGGATCACCACCTCGCCCGCGCTCGGGCGATCGGCCGCCGAGCGGCGTCGCAGGCACGAACCCGCGTGTGGGAGAGCCTCGAGGCCGTCCAGCGCGCCGTCGACCGGCTGTATGAAAACGTCACGATCGACATTGCCGGAGACCAGCAGGCGCAAGTGCGCGTCGAGCGGCAGGACCTCGACGAGATGCTCGGCAACCTGGTCGAAAATGCCGCGAAATATGGCGGCGGCCGCGTCTTCGTAACGGTCGAGCCCCAGGAGGAGATGGTCGATATCGTCGTGGAAGACGACGGGCCCGGAATCCCCGAGGAGCGCCGCGGCGAGTTGTTCGCGCGCGGGGCACGACTGGACACGACGGGGAAGCCCGGCACCGGTCTGGGACTCGCGATCGTTCGCGATGTCGCGGAGATCTACGGTGGTCGGGTGTCGCTCGGCGAGAGCGAGGACCTCGGCGGATTGCTTGCCCGGCTGACGCTTCCCGCCGGCTGATCGCCGCCGAAGCGACTCCGCCATTCGTCGAAAATCCTTGCCAACGAAGCGCATGTTCCGGCATTGGCCCGATGATTCTCCGGAGGGGTGATAATCCATGAAATTCAGAATGTTGACGCTCGCCAGCGCGAGCCTGATCGCAGTTGCGCTTCCTGTGTCTGCGCAGCCCAGCAAACCCGTCCATGGCGACTGGGGCTACAACGCCTCGGCGATGGACAAGTCCGTCAAGCCCGGCGACGATTTCTGGGCTTATGTGAACGGCACCTGGAACAAGAATACGCAGATCGCTTCCGACCGCGCGTCAGCCGGTCCGTTCGTTACCCTCTCCGATGGCGCTGAAAGGGACGTCCGGCAGATCGTCGAGCAGCTCGCCAACGATCCGAACCGAGATCATCTCGGGCAGCAGATCGGCGATTATTATTCCAGCTTCATGGACACGGCTGCGATCGAGGCAGCCGGCACCGCCCCGCTGAAGCCGTATCTTGCCGAGATCAATGCGGCGAATACGCGCCAGCAGCTCCTGTCGCTGTTCATCAAACCCGGATTTGCAGCACCGATCGATCTTGGCCCGGGACCGAATTTCAAGAACCCCGACGTGTACGCGGTGTTCACCGGCCAGGCGACGCTCGGCCTTCCGAGCCGCGAATATTATCTTGAAGACAATGCCAAGATGAAGGCGCACCGCGCCGCCTACCGCGACTATATCATCAACATCGAGAAGCTCGCCGGCCTTCCGGGCGGCGAAGCTGCGGCTGACCGCATCATCGCTCTCGAGACCGAGCTGTCGAAGGTGCAATGGCCCGCTGCCGACCGCCGCGACATCGACAAGATCTACAACCCGATGAGCGTTGCCCAGCTTCAGAAGCTGGCGCCGCAGTTCGACTGGGCGTCGACCCTCGCGAAGGCCGGCCTCGGAAGCCCGAAGACGCTCATCGTCACGGAACCGTCCGCCGTTGCCGGAGCCGGCAAGATCCTCGCTTCGACCCCGCTGTCGACGTGGAAGGAATGGCTGGCGTTCCGCTTCGTTTCGGATCACGCGCAGTACCTGCCGAAGGCGATCGACGACGCGCGGTTTGCGTTCTACTCCAAGGAGCTGAACGGCGTTCAGCAGCAGCGTGAGCGGTGGAAGCGCGGAGTTGCCGCGGTCAACGGCGCGCTCGGCGAAGGCGTCGGCCAGATCTATGTGAAGACTCACTTCCCGGCCTCCTCCGAGGCGCAAATGAAGGAGCTGATCGGCAACCTCGAGGATGCCTATCGCGAGCGCATCTCGAGCAACCAGTGGATGGACGAGGCGACCCGCAAGGCCGCGCTCGAGAAGCTCGCCGCTTTCGAGCCGCGGATCGGCCATCCGGTCAAGTATATCGACTATTCGTCGATGAAGATCGTGAAGGGCAATCCGCTCGCCAATGCGATGGCAGCCGCCGACTTCGATTATAAGCTGCAGCTCAAGCGCTACCCCAAGCCGGTCGATCGCACTTTGTGGGGCATGTATCCGCAGACGATCAACGCCTACTATAATCCGCTGGCGAACCAGATCACCTTCCCGGCCGCGATCCTCCAGCCGCCCTTCTTCGATCCGAACGCCGATGCGGCCGCCAATTACGGCGCGATCGGCGCGGTGATCGGCCACGAGATGGGCCACGGCTTCGACAACGAGGGCCGCAAGTTCGACCCGAAGGGCAAGCTGCGCGACTGGTGGACCACGTCGTCGGCCAAATCCTTCACTGCCAAGACCGACGCGCTCGTGGCTCAGTACAACAGCTTCTTCCCCTTCTCGGACCTTCATGTGAACGGGAAGCTGACGCTGGGCGAAAATATCGGCGACCTGTCGGGCGTCGAAGCCGCTTACGCCGCATTCAAGAAGTATGAGGCGAAGCATGGTGCATCGCCGGTGATCGACGGCCTGACGGGCGACCAGCGCTTCTTCATCGCCTACGCGCAGGCGTGGCAGGAAAAGCAGCGCGAGGATGCCGAGCGGCAGCAGGTCATCACCAACGAGCACAGCCCGGGCAAGTATCGGGTGAACGGCGTGGTTCGGAACGTGGACGCCTGGTACAAGGCGTTCAACGTGCAGCCCGGCGACAAGCTGTATCTGGCGCCGGACCAGCGCGTCCACATCTGGTAATCCACGCAAGCATGTCGGGGGAGGTACGATGAAGCACGGTTCGATTCTGCTCGCCGCGAGCGCCGCTCTGGCGCTCGCCTCCCCCGCCTTCTCGGCGCCCAAGCCGGTCTACGGCACTTGGGGCGTCGACACGGCCGACATGGACAAGAGCGTCAAGCCCGGCGACGACTTCTTCCAATATGCCGAGGGAACCTGGCTCAAGAACCATGCGATCGCCGAGGACAAGCGCGGCGCCGGCTATAATTACGATCTGCCGGACTCAACCGAGGTCGAAGTTCGCAACCTGATCCAGCAGGCGGGCGCATCGCCATCCGACCCGATCATGAAGCAGGTTGGTGATTTCTATAATGCCTACATGGATCAGGACGCGATCGATGCTCGCGGCCTCAAGCCGCTCCAGCCTTATCTGAAGCGCATCGCCGACGTGAAGACGCGCGACCAGCTTGTCCTGCTGATGGCCGAGCCGGCCTATGCGGGACCGATCGGCATAGGGATCAGCGCCGACGAGAAGGACCCGACTCGCTATACCGTCCGCACCGGCCAGGCGCGGCTCGGCCTGCCGACGCGCGATTATTACCTGCTCAAGGGCGACAAGTACGAATCCATCCGCAAGGCGTATCACGCGTATATCGCGCAGGTGTTCGACCTCGCCGGGATCCCGGACGGCGAGGCCAAGGCGGACGCGATCCTCGCGCTCGAGACGCGCCTTTCGAAGGACCAGTGGACGCCGGAGAAGCGGCGCGATCCGCAGGCGACCTACAATCCGATGAACCGCGCGCAGCTGACGAAGCTCGCACCGCAGTTCGACTGGACCGCGTCGCTGAAGCACATCGGCCTCGGCAAGATGCCGACGGTGATCGTCGCCGAGCCGAGCGCGGTCGCCGCCGCGGGCAAGCGGATTGCCGACGTTCCCTTGGCGACGTGGAAGGACTGGATGACCTTCCGCTTCATTAGCGACCACGCGCAGTTTTTGCCCAAGGCGTTCGACCAGGCGCAGTTCGCCTTTTACGGCAAGACGCTGCAGGGCATCCCGGCGCAGCCGGTTCGTTGGAAGCGCGGCGTCCGGCTCTTGAACGGAGCAGTCGGCGAAGCCGTCGGCCAACTCTATATCGCGCGGCACTGGACGCCGGACACCGAGCACCAGGTCAACGAGCTCGTCGATGACATGCGTGCCGCCTACGGCGACCTCATCGCGCACGCGAGCTGGATGGACGAACCGACCCGCAAGGAAGCCCTTGCGAAGCTCGCCGCCTTCGATCCGCGCGTCGGGCACCCAGTCAAATATATCGACTATTCGAAGCTCGAGGTGAGCCGGACCGACCCGCTCGCCAACGCGGTCGCCTCGTCCAACTTCGAATGGAACCTCGAGCTGTCGCGGCTCGGGAAGCCGGTCGACCGGACATTGTGGGAAATGACGCCGCAGACCGTGAACGCTTATTACGATCCGGTGATGAACCAGGTCACGTTCCCGGCCGCGCAGCTCCAGCCGCCCTTCTTCGACGCGAGTGCTGATCCGGCAGTCAATTATGGCGAGACCGGAGCGACGATCGGCCACGAAATGGGCCACGGCTTCGACGACGAGGGTCGTCAGTTCGACGCTAAGGGGCGTTTGCGCGACTGGTGGACCAAGCAGACCGCGGCGCTCTACAAGGCGCATGCGGACATGCTGGTGAAGCAGTTCGACGCCTACGAGCCGCTTCCGGGAGTTCATATCAAGGGTCAGCTGACGCTCGGCGAGAACCTGGCCGACCTGGGCGGACTCGAAGCGGCGTACCGCGCCTACCGCCGCTACGTCGCTCGCCATGGCGAGCCGCCGGTCATCGACGGCTACACCGGCGACCAGCGCTTCTTCATCGCTTATGCCGCGAGCTGGCAGGGCAAGAGCCGCGAGGATTCGCTCCGGCAGCAGCTGCTCGGCGACCCGCACAGTCCGGAGAAGTACCGGGTCAACGGAATCGTCCGGAATTTCGACCCCTGGTACAAGGCGTTCAACGTGCAGCCCGGCGACAAACTCTATTTGCCGCCCGAGCAGCGCGTCCACGTTTGGTAGGCGGCTAGGAAAAGCGCGGCCTCGCCGCTAGTGCGGCGGCGTGACTGCGAGCATCCATCCACTTCAAGGCACGCGAGCGCCGTCGCTCGATGCGCTGATGGCGCTCGTCGCGAGCGACATGAACGGCGTCAATGCCGTGATTCTCGAGCGCATGCAAAGCAAGGTCGCGCTGATCCCGGAGCTTGCCGGCCACTTGATCGCGGGCGGCGGCAAGCGGATGCGGCCGATGCTGACGCTCGCCTGCGGCACGCTGCTCGGATACCCGGGCACGCGCCACCACAAGCTCGCGGCCGCGGTCGAGTTCATCCACACCGCCACACTGCTCCACGACGATGTCGTCGACGGCTCCGGGATGCGCCGCGGCAAGCGCACGGCGAACCTGATCTGGGGCAATCCCGCGAGCGTGCTGGTCGGCGATTTCCTCTTCTCGAGAGCGTTCGAACTGATGGTCGAGGATGGCAGCCTCAAGGTGTTGCGCATCCTCAGCCATGCCTCCGCGGTCATCGCGGAGGGCGAGGTCGAGCAGCTCACCGCCCAGCGGCGCATCGACACCGACGAGGACAAGTATCTGGAGATCATCAGCGCCAAGACTGCGGCGTTGTTCGCGGCGGCGTGCCGGGTTTCGCCGGTCGTCGCCGAGGCAAGCGAGGACGCCGAGTTGGCGCTCGAATGCTACGGCCGCAATCTCGGGATCGCCTTCCAGCTGACCGACGACGCGATCGACTATTCGTCGGACGCGGCGACGATGGGCAAGCCGCAGGGTGACGACTTCCGCGACGGCAAGATGACGCTTCCGGTGATCCTCGCCTATGCGCGCGGGAGCGACGAGGACCGCGCATTCTGGCGCTCGGCAATATCCGGCGACCGCGTGTCGGACGAGGACCTCGCGCATGCGACGGCGCTGCTTCGCTCGACCGACGCACTTGCGGACACGGTCGAGCGCGCTCGCCAGTACGGCCGCCGCGCGATCGACTCGCTCGCCATCTTCGCACCGAGCAAGGCCAAGGCAGCGCTGATCGAGGCGGCGGAGTTCGCGGTCGCGCGCGCCTATTGAGCCCAAACATTCAAGTTCGCGAGTTCGCGTCAGGAGGGTGATTTCGCATGCGTTCGTTTGCAGTCGCGGCAGTGCTCGCCGCTTTTTCCATCCCCGCTGGCGCCACAACGCTTCATGAATATAGCTCACTCGTCCTGAGTCCGGCAGGTGACCGGGTCGCCGATATCGAAAGCGACACGGTCGCTGATTCGACAACGAGGCCGCACGCGCGGATCGTCATCCGCTCCGTGGCTACCGGGCAGCGCATTTCGAGCCTCGATCCGTGCTCGGACTGCAATTATTCGGGACTCGCTTACGGCCCCGATGGGCGGCTCGCCTTTCTCGCCAGCAGCAAAGGCACTGCTCGGCTGATGCTCGCCGGCGCGGGGGCGCCGGTTACCCTGGCGACTGTTGACGGGATTGCACAGGAGCCGCGCTTCTCACCCGACGGGCGATGGATCGCGCTGCTGGTGACGATCGGCGCGCGCAAGCAGGCAGGAGCGACGCAGGCCGGAGTGCGCCAGGTCGGCGAAATCGGCGAGCAGAATGACGAGCAGCGGATCGCGATCGTTCCGGTCCGCGGCGGCGCGGCGGCACCGCGACAATAATTGGTGGATCGCCGAGCTCGACCGGATCGATGCTTCCACAGGCGCCGTTCAGCGGATCGCCGCCCCCAAGCTGCAGATGAACCAGCCGCGAGTCTCTCCTGACGGGCGCACCGTCGCCTTCATCGGCGGGATTATGAGCGACTTCGGCTCGGTCGGCGGCGACGTCTATACGGTGCCGATCAGCGGCGGCGACCCGGTCGACCGAACGCCGGCCTATCGCGGCTCGTTCACTTCGTTGCTTTGGGGGCGGTCCGGGCTCGTCGCGTCGGCGCTGATCGGCGACCGCAATGCCATCGTGCCGTTCAGTGCCGCGGCTGCGCCCGAACAGCCGATCTGGTCGGCCCCCGTGTCCATCTCCGCCGGTGATGCACGATTTGCACGCACCGCGAACGGCCGAAGCTTCGCGTTCGTCGAGCAGGATTACGAGCATGCGCCGGCGATATACGCCGGAGCGGCCGCAGCGCTGCGCAAGATCACGCATGAGAATGACGCGTGGCAGCCTCTTGTCACGGTGCGAAGTCTCACCTGGCAGAGCGGGCCGTACACGGTTCAGGGCTGGCTCCTCGCGCCGCGCACGCCGACCGGGGGCAAGGCACCGATGGTGACCAGCGTTCACGGCGGCCCGGCGGCTGCCAATGTCCCCAGCTTCGTCTGGCAGGGCACCACCGCCGACTTAGCGCGCGCCGGTTACTATCTGTTCCTGCCCAACCCGCGCGGCAGCTACGGCCAGGGCGAAGCCTTTACCCGCGCCAACATCCGCGACTTCGGTGGTGGCGACCTCAAGGACATCCTCGCCGGGATCGACGCCGCGGAACGCGCGGCTCCCATCGACGACAGCCGCCTCGGGCTGATGGGCGGAAGCTATGGCGGGTTCATGGCGATGTGGGCGAACACGCAGACCAACCGCTTCAAGGCGATCGTCGCCGGCGCGGGGCTGTCGGACTGGATCAGCTATTACGGAATCAACGGCATCGACCAGTGGATGATCCCCTATTTCGGCAAGTCGGTGTACGACGATCCGGATCCCTATTGGGCGGTGTCGGCGATCCGCACGATCAAGAACGCGAGGACTCCGACATTCATCTATGTCGGCGAGCGGGACATCGAAGTGCCGCCGACGCAGTCGATCGAATATTGGCATGCGCTTAAGGCGATGAACGTGCCGACCACGCTCGTGATCTATCCCGGCGAAGGTCACGGCATCCGCGATCCCGAGCACTCACTCGATGTTCGGCGGCGGACGGTCGCCTGGTTCGATCATTACATCGGCAGCGGCCGGGCGGCGCGATAGACGCAGCAGGACGCGCTATAGGCGCCGACATGCTCCTTCCGATCGATGCCGTGCTGCCGGAGCTGCTGGCGGCGCTTCGCGAGCACAAGCGCGCACTGCTGATTGCGCCTCCCGGCGCGGGCAAGACGACGCGGGTGGCGCCGGCGCTTCTCGGTGAACAATGGGGCGGCGGACAGGTGCTGCTGCTGGTCCCGCGGCGGCTCGCCGCGCGGGCGGCGGCGGAATTCATGGCCGGCGAGCTCGGCGAAAAGGCCGGCGAGACGATCGGCTATGCGACGCGGCTCGACAGCAAGGTCGGCAGGAGCTCGCGGGTCATCGCCATGACGCATGGGGTGTTCCTGTCGCGGGTCGAAGCCGACCCAGAACTCGGCGGCGTTTCCGCGCTGCTGTTCGACGAGGTCCACGAGCGCAGCCTCGATAACGACGTTGCGCTGGCCTTGGCACTCGATGCAGCCGGCGCCTTCCGGCCGGACCTGCGCATCGTAGCAATGTCGGCAACTCTCGACGTGGAACGGTTCAGCAGGCTGCTCGATGACCCGCCGACGATCGCCAGCGAAGGCAAGAGCTTCCCGCTCGAGATCCTCTACGCCGGACGCGGTGCGGCGGTCCGGATCGAACCGCAGAGGGCCGCCGCCATCCGCTCCGCGCTCGGCGAACGCGCGGGATCGCTGCTCGCCTTCCTGCCGGGCGTAGCCGAAATCGAGCGTACTGCCGAAGCGCTGGGATCGCTCTCGGCGGACGTCGAGCTGCACAAGCTCCATGGCGGCGTCGACCCATCGGCGCAGCGCGCCGCGCTTAAGGCGCCGCCTGCCGGCAAGCGCAAGCTGGTGCTTGCGACCAGCATCGCCGAGACCAGCGTCACGCTCGAGGACGTGCGCATCGTGGTCGATAGCGGCCTCGCGCGAAGGCCGCGATACGACCGCGGCGCGGGGCTGACACGACTTGTGACGGAGCGGGCGAGCCGCGCTGCGGTGACCCAGCGCGCTGGCCGAGCCGCGCGCCAGGCGCCCGGCGTCGCCATTCGCCTGTGGGAGGAAGCCGCGACCGCGTCGCTCCCGGCGCATGATCCGCCCGAAATTGTCGAAGCGGACCTGTCGAGCCTGCTTCTGACGTCGCTGCTCTGGGGCGAACCGGACCCGCGGCGCCTGCCGTTCCTCGATCCGCCACCGGACGCGGCGATCGAGGAAGCACGGAATCGACTAACGAACCTCGGCGCGATCGATTGCCAAGGTCGAGTCACCGACCACGGCCGCGCCATTGCAGGGCTGCCGCTGGAGCCGCGACTGGCGCATATGCTGATCGAGGCGACGGAGCGCGGCTTCGGGCCGGCAGCCGCCGACGTGGCGGCACTCCTCACGGAGCGCGGACTCGGCGGAAACGATGCGGACCTGGAGCTGCGCTGGCGCCGTTGGCGCTCGGACCGGGGCGCGCGTGCCGAGGCCGCGCGGAAGATGGCGTCGAACTGGTGCCGGCGAGTCAATGCGAGCGGATCGGTAAATGAGCACGACCTGGCCAAGGGCCTCGTCCTCGCCTTTCCGGACAGGGTGTCACGCCGGCGCGACTCGTCGGGTCAAGGCTGGCAGTCGGTCGGCGGACGCGGCTTTCGTCTCGATGCTACTTCGCCGCTGGCCCGCAGCGAATGGCTCGCCGTCGGAGAAGTCGCAGGCCATGCGTCTGGCGCCCGGATTGTGTCCGCGGCCGCGATCGACGAGCGCGACGTACTCGCCTTGTTCGCCGGCCGGGTTGAGATCCACCACGACGGTGCGTTCGACGCGGCCACTGGCGCAGTTACGCCGACCCGCAGCCGCCGTCTGGGAGCGATCCGCCTATCGAGCGGCCCCGACCCGGCGCCGGACGCAGAAGCGATCCAACGGGCGCTGCTCGACGGCGTCCGCGAACACGGCCTGGACCTGCTTCCTTGGGACGAGCGTGGGCGGCAATTGCGAGCGCGCGCGGCGGTCGGTCATCGGTTGGATCCCACTATTCCCGAACTCGACGATGCGATGCTGATCGAACGGGCGGACGAGTGGTTAGCCCCGCTTGTCGCCGGGAAGCGCCGCCTCGGCGCCATCCCGCCTACCGCGCTCGTGACTGCGCTGGAGCAGCTGCTCGGCTACGAAGCCAAGCGCAAGCTCGACCGGCTCGCCCCGCCCGAGTTTGTGAGCCCGGCAGGAAGCCGCCATTCGATCGACTATTCGGCCGAAGCTGGTCCCACGGTTGAAGTGCGCGCACAGGCGCTGTTCGGGCTTTCGCGGCATCCCACGATCGCGAACGGTGCGGTGCCGCTGGTGCTCGCCATCACCTCGCCCGCCGGCAGGGCCATCCAGACCACGCGCGACCTGCCGGCCTTCTGGGCCGGAAGCTGGCGCGAGGTCGTGAAGGACATGCGCGGCCGCTATCCCAAGCATGCGTGGCCGGACGACCCTGCCTCGGCGGCGCCGACGCTCAAATCGAAGCGCGCGTCTTGATTCAGCGGCCGCGCTTTGCCACCTGTCCCGCATGACCGTCGCCCGCATCTTCGAGCACGAGCGCAAGACCACGCAGTCGGGCAAGGCGAATGCCGGCAAGTGGATCCTCGAGTTCGAGCGCCAGCAGCCGCTCCGGCCCGACCCGCTGACCGGGTGGAACGGGTCGAGCGACACCAACCCGCAGGTGCGGATGGCCTTTACCTCGAAGGAAGCGGCGATCACCTACTGCGAGAAGCACGGGCTCGACTATCATCTGGTCCCCGCCGCTCCGGTGCGGCTCAAGATCCAGGCCTACGCCGACAATTTCCGTTGAGCTTGGTCCCTAGCGACTGCACAATGCGGCCGCCGAGCTAGGGGGAAGGCTGTACCGCGTCGACGTCAGGCTGGTGATCGGCACCAGGCCCGAAGCAATCAAATTGGCCCCTGTTGCACATGCGCTCGCGGCGCGCGGATTGCCGCCGACGCTGATTGTCAGCGGTCAGCATCCGCAGCTCGACCCGGCTGAGTTCGGGCTTGGCGAGTTGTCGACCGAGCGGCTCAATTGCCCCGGGGAAGAAGATCCGCACCGTCACGTCGGCGCTGTCGCGGAGGCACTGCTTTCGCGGATGTCGCTGCCGCCGGACCGGCTGGTGGTTCAGGGCGACACGTCGAGCGCACTTGGCGCCGCCTTGGCTGCGTTCACCAATGGCGTGCCCGTCGCGCATGTCGAGGCGGGTCTAAGGACCCACGATCCGCTCCTGCCCTGGCCCGAGGAGGAATATCGAACCGCGATCGACACCCACGCCGAGCTGCTGTTTGCCCCGACGGCCGTGGCGGCAGCGAACCTGCAGTCGGAACGCGTGCCTGGCGAAGTCCATGTGACCGGCAACACTTCGATCGACGCTCTGCTCGCCGTCGAGGCCGACCTGCCGCCGATGAGCCGACGCCCAAGCAAGCTTCCGCGCCTGCTCGTAACTGCGCACCGCCGCGAGTCCTGGGGAGAAGGGCTACGCTCGATCGCGGCGGCGCTGCGCGAGCTTGCGAGTGAGGCGATGATCGATTTCATCCTTCACCCGAACGCCCACGTCGCCGCAACGATGCGCGAGGCGCTCGGCGGAAGCGCAAACGTCCACCTTCTCGATCCATGCGGCCACCGGGAGCTCATCCAACACATGCGCGCGGCCGACCTGATCCTCAGCGATTCGGGCGGAATCCAGGAGGAAGCGCCCGCCCTAGGCATTCCCCTGTTGGTGCTGCGCGACAAGACAGAGCGGCCGGAAGGCGTCGCGGACGGCAGCGCAATTCTCGTCGGGACCTCGTCGGTGCGAATCGTCGCCGAGGCTCGGCGGCTTTCGCAGGACGCCACCGCGGTTGACCAAATGTGTGAGCGTTCATTTCCGTACGGCGACGGCAAGGCAGCGCCGCGGATCGCGCAAATTATTCAGGAATGGCTGGAGAAGCGAAGTGGTCTGTCACCAGCCACAACGGACTGCCCCCGGCAGTCCTATGGCTGGTGACCCCTACGGGACTCGAACCCGTGTTTTCGCCGTGAGAGGGCGACGTCCTAGACCGCTAGACGAAGGGGCCATCGCTGAAGCGAGGCGGCCATATGTGGGCTGATCGGCGCCTAGTCAATCAGTGGAGCTTCAATCGCATGAAGCCCATGGTGCCAATCGGATTTCGGCTTCCGTAGAGCGGCGCCAAGGCGGCAGGCACGAAATTGACGGCCAACAGACCGCCCGCGCCGATGCTCAGGTGCTTGGCGATCGGGAAATCGCGGACGGCGCCAAGCGAGACCTTGCCGACGCGGAACGCGGGTCCATGCTCCTGAAGGCCCAGCAGCTCGCGATTTTGGACCATCTCGCCGCGTCCGAAGACGGTCCAGCCCGCATGCGTCACCGATCCCTCCGCGGCGTAGCCGTCGTCGCTGTGATGCTCGGCGGTCTTGCGGCCCCAGGCGAGCGTCGCGGCCGCGTGCCAGCCGGGCGCCACGTCGTCGGCCCAGAGCACACTCGCCGATAGCCTTTTCTGGTCGACTCCGGGCTCGAGCTGTTCCGGATCGGTGAAATGCCCCCAGCTGCCTTGGAGTGCCAAGTTCCGCACGGGATTCCACGACAGCCGCACCGACGTCGAATCGAGTGGCCCCGTCTCGATGTTCCAGCGGTGCTGGTCGGGCTCGCGGCCGTTAAAGCGACTGACCTCCAGCTTCACCCGGTCGAACACGATGCCGGCAGTGACCACGCCGAAGCTGATGTGCGTCGAATCGAGCCAGTGATGGGTGATCGGCGCTTCGGGCGAATCCATGATCGACTCGCGGTGCATGAAGGCCGGCGGTCCGAACGCCGGCTCTCCCGGAAGGCCGCCGTAGACGAAGACGCTATCCTTCGCGCCGAGGTCCTGCGAGACCGAAGCGGACAACTCCATGAACAGATCGTGCGGGTGCTGCCGATCAATCAGCGGCGTCCGCCCGTTCGCGGTTTCGCCGGTTGCGAGCAGCAGCGGATAGCCACGCGGGCCCATCAGCGGATCGGGGCTGAGCATCGCGCGAAGCTGCAATTTTCCATTGCCGAGCGGATGCTGTGCCATCCCCATCAGCATCCCGCTGACGAACGCCTTGTTGTCGCCGCGCGGGCCGGACTGATGATCGTAGACCAGGTTCACGGTACCGTGGGCCATCAGCATCCAGTCGCCGGACATGGTCATCGGGCCGCCCATGGGGCTCGAGGCATCGGGCTCCCAGGCAGTGCCGGAGGATTCCCGCTGCTCGGGATAGGGACCGAGCGCGGCCTTCATGCTCATTTCGTGACCCATTTGCCCCATCTGCATTCCGGGCATCTGGCCCATTTGCTGATGGTCCATGCCGGGCATCGGCTGCGAGGCCGATCCAGGCTGGTGCGGCATCGGCATGTTCATCGAGCCTGATGCGCGGGGCGACGGTTGCCCTGCCATCGGCATGGTCATCGGCATCGACTGGGCGGCAGCGGGCGCTTTTCGTGTCTGCTGCGCCGACCTTGGATGATGCGTTGAGGTGGAATGCTTCGCCGGAGCTTTTTTCGAGACAGCCTTCTTGGGTGCCGCTTTCTTCGCCGGCATCGGCATCTTCATGCCGGGCATGTTCATCTGCGTCGAAGCGGGCGCGGGCGTCTCGTGCGCAGCAGAGGCCAGCGCCGTTGCGGCGAGTTATCGAGGAAGCATCAACCTCTCCGCGTCACGACATCGCCGATCCGCCGAACGCCATCCACAGGGCCATGGCGATCATCATCAGATTTTCGGTCAGAGAGACGAAGCCCAAGGGCACGTTGCTCGACCCGCCGACGCATGCGCATTTGAGCTCCCGCCGGTCGATGTAGACCGCCTTGAACACGGAAACAGCGCCAATCGTGCCGATGAACAGCGCTACGGGCACGGACAGCCACGACAGCGCGCCGGCGATCATCAGCACGCCGGCCAGGCCCTCGGCATAAGGATAGATGTAGCTGTACGGCACCCATTTGCGCGCCAGCAGATCATAATTGAGAAACATCGCCGAGAAGCTCTCGATATTCTGCAGCTTCAGAAGCGCCAGCACGGCCATCGAGAAAGCAATGAACCATTGCGCTGCACGGGCAGTGAACGGATTCCCGTTCAGGACATAGCTCGCGGCGATGGCCATCAAAGCCGTCATAGCAAAAAGCACGATCACGGGCCTGTAACTCGTCGTCTTTGGGTCGGTGACAGGCTTTCCGAGAAAGCGGCGCAGATCCTCATAACCGCCGATACGCTGACCGCCGATGAAGACCTGCGGCGTCGTTTGAACGCCGTGCTGACGCTTGAATGCGTCGGTCTGTTGGGGGGTTTCGAGGTGCCGATCCTCGACATCGTAGCCGGATCGGCGGAGGAGGTCCTTCGCCTTGAGCCCCCACGGGCAGACATGCTCGGGCATCACCATGCGGTACAGCACAGCCTGCTTTGCGACATCTCGGCTGCGGCTCATTGCCCCGATGTGGGTTGTCGGCGCGCGGAAGCAATCCCCTTCAATTCGCGTCTGACCCTCCGAAACCGATCAGTCATCGCGGTCGCGTTCGCTCAGGTAGCGCATCAGCTCGGCGAGCGTGCTCTCCATCTGGTCCTGCATTTGGCTTACCAGCTCATTCTCACGCATTCCGACATGGTCGAGCGGTTTCGAATAGCTGTCCGAGAAGGATTGGAGATCGGAGCGGTCGAATACGCCTTTGGCGACCAACTTGGCGAGAATCACGAGCAGGCCATTGGTGTTGGCAATCGTCCCCGCGACCAGCGCTTCGTCCACCATCGACAGTCTCTTGTCGCTGTCGACCTCTTCCTCTTCTTCGACCGGATTCATACGCCTTCACTCTGGGCGGGCGGGAGGAATTGGGCAAGCCTCGACCATGCCTCCTGCTTCTCGGCCAAGGCGCGAGTGTTCGCGGCGCTCGACGAAGGAAGGTCGATGAGGCTGACGCCGCGCGGCGGATCCCCGATCAGTTTCCGACCGACTCTTGCCGCGGCCGAACCGTTGAAGGCGATTGCCCTCAGGTCAGGGAAGTCGTGCAGGAGATGCTCAATGCGGTTGTGCGCCGCCTCTCGGATCGCCTGGTCGAGACTTCCGTGCCGGCTCGCGGAAGCGATCACGTCCCACAACCCGACGCGCCGCTCGGCAAGCCGCTCGAGGCGCTCGCCATACCCCAAAACTTGCAGTTCCTCGCCGATGGCTGAGCCAAGAAGGCGCCAGAATTGATTGCTGCGATGGGCATAATATTGCCGCGCCGCGAGCGACGCATCGCCAGGCAGGCTGCCGAGGATGAACAGCCGCGCATCATTTCGAGCGATCGGGGGAAGCCCGAATTTGACGCCCACGAATTTACCCCTACAGCCCTGCCGCGTGAAGCCGACGGACCTCCGCGTTGCCCTCTTTTCGGGCAATTATAATTATGTGCGTGACGGGGCCAACCAGGCGCTCAACCGGCTCGTCGGCTATCTGCTGCGCCAGGGCGTGAAGGTCCGGGTCTATTCGCCGACGGTAAAGGATCCTGCGTTTCCGGCAACCGGCGACCTCGTGAGCATTCCGGCGATTCCGATCCCGGGCCGAACCGAATACCGGATGCCGCTGGCGCTGCCATCGCGGGTCCGGCGTGATCTCGCCGAGTTCAATCCGAACGTGGTCCACGTCTCGAGCCCGGACATTGTCGGGCACCGTGCCGTCACCTGGGCCCGAAAGCGGCAGATCGCCTGCGTCGCTTCGGTTCATACCCGGTTCGATACCTATCTCGCTTATTATCACCTTCAGGCGCTGGAGCCGCTGGCGCGCGACATCATGCGGCGCTTCTATCACCGCTGCGAAGTGGTGATGGCGCCGGCGGAGTCCACGGCCGTCATCCTGCGGGTGCAGCGGATGAACCGCGACATCATGATCTGGGCGCGCGGAGTCGACCGGCAGCAGTTCAATCCCGAATGGCGCGATATGGCGTGGCGGCGTGAACAGGGGATCGCCGATGACGAGATGGTCATCGCCTTCCTCGGCCGCGTGGTGATGGAAAAAGGGCTCGACGTGTTCGCCGACGCGATCCACGTCTTCGCGGAACGCGGTCTCAAGCACCGGGTGCTGGTCATCGGCGAAGGTCCCGCGAGGCCATGGTTCGAGCAACAGCTTCCCGACGCGATCTTCACCGGAGAGCTGACGGGTGACGAACTCAGCCGGGCGCTCGCCAGCTCGGACCTATTCCTCAACCCATCGATCACCGAAGCGTTCGGCAATGTCACCCTCGAATCCATGGCCTGCGGGCTGCCGGTCATCGCCGCCGAGGCGACCGGCGCGACGAACCTCGTGCGTCATGGCGTTACCGGCACACTGGTCGATGGGACAGAGCCGGACGAATTCGCCGAGGCGCTCGAGGCCTACGCGCTCGACCCCGACCTCCGCCGCCGCCAGGGAGAGGCCGCGCTGGCCATCGCCAAAACGATGGACTGGGACTCGATCAACGCGGCGGTGATCCGGGCATACATCCACGCGATCCACAAGCGCGAGCGGCTCGCGAGGATGACGGGGCGGTGAGCGCTCCTATTTGATCCGTTCGATCTTCTGCGCCGCCTCGTCGAGCACTGCGGCAATCTCGTGCAGTAGGTCCTCGTTGAACCCCTCCCGGCTGACCCGATGGCTCAGCGCCGTCATCAGATTCTTGACGGCGCGGCCGATCGCCGGCCCCGCGTCAGAGTGGCGCGGCTTCATGTCGTTGAGGCGGTCGAGCAATGCCTCGACCTCGTCTTCGCGTTCCTCGAGGTGGGTGCGGCCCTGTTCGGTGATCTGGAACGGCTTGCGCTGTCCCTCGCCGGCCGCCTCCTCGATCAGGCCCATGTCCTGGAGCAGGGTCAAGGTCGGGTACACGACGCCCGGGCTCGGCGCATATTCGCCTCCGGTCATCTCTTCGATCGCCCGGATAAGGTCGTATCCGTGGCGCGGTTCGTCGGCAATCAGCTTCAGGAGCACGAGCCTCAACTCGCCGCCTTCGAAGATACGGCGGGCACGGCGGCCGCGCCGTCCGCCGCTCCAGCCGCCATCCGGGCCGTCGCCGAAGTCGAATCGAAAAGGCCCCCAGCTGCCTTGCCAACCGCGCCCCGTGTCGAACTGAAGCCAGACGTCGGCAAAGCGGAACGCGCCTTCGCAATCGATCGGTGGCTCGGGCGGGATTGGGGGAACCGGCGGTTCGGGGCGGTAGTGACGGTGGTGATGACGAGGCATGGATGCGCTCCTTCTTAGATGCGTCTTAGATATCTCTTAGCTGCATCTTGAGCAAGCCCGT
>JABFXK010000173.1 GCA_013361785.1 Sphingomonas sp. | reverse complement strand
GAGAGCCCGGCGCCGGTGACCCGTCCGACATGCGCGCAGACGAGCTGCACCGCGACCATCAGCGGATAGCTCAGCAGCTGCGTCCATAGCAGGCCGTATCCGAACTGGGCGCCGGCCTGGGAGTAAGTGGCGATGCCGCTGGGATCGTCGTCGGCGGCGCCCGTAATCACTCCAGGGCCAAGCTCCTCGACCGAATCGACGAGCTTCTTGCTCCAGCCGTTGCGAGCGCGCTTAGCCAAGCTCTCGGTCGCGTTCCAGGCGGTGCCGGAGCCGGTCGGCGGCAAGCTCCCGCGCCGTGTCCCGCGGCAGCCGAAGTGCCTCCGCGATGGGCCCGCCGAGCAGCGAATCGCCGAGCGCATTGAGGACGAGAGCTAGCGTGCTTTCGGCGACCTGATGCTCCTCATGACCGACACTGAGCTGGGCGACCAGGCCTCGGATCGAATCCAGGATCGGATTGAGCGCGTCGCGGTTCCCAGTGAGGATCATCCACGCGGCGAGCGCGCCGGCTCCCTCGCGATCGAACACGTCGAAGCAGCGGTCGACGATGTCGCGAGCATCGGTTTCGCCGGCGCGAGCGCGCTCGACGGTTTCCGTGATGCTTGACGTAACTGAATCTGCGATTGCCCGCGCGAGTTCTCCCTGGAGCCCGGCCGCAGAGCCGAAATGGTGAAGCAGATTGGCATGAGTCCGACCGACCTCGGCTCCGACTGCCTTCAGCGTAACCGCCTGCGGACCCGAGGCAAGCAGCAGCCGCCTAGCGGCCTCGATGGCGGCGGAGCGGCTCTCTTCAGGGCTCAGTCGTTTGCGCCTTATTGACACCAGTGTAAGTTAGCCTATGTTGATCACGATGAGCGCGATACCCCTCCCCACGCCGGTGGAGCTCAGCATCACGCCGCGCGACCGCCGCTTCGGCCGCGATGCGGCCACGCCCCGTCTTTGGCACGGCGGGCGCGTCGAAGCGACTGCTATCTACAATGCACTATCGACAACCTTTCCCAAGGGTGAAGCCTTCTTCGTCGAAAGCGTCCGGGCCTTCCGCGACGGCGCTCCGCCCAAGCTCGCCGAGGAGATCAAAGCCTTCACGACGCAGGAGGCGATCCACAGCCGCGAGCACGACGCGTTCAACAGGCGCGCGGTCGATGCCGGCTACGATCTCTCCAAGCTCGAGCAGAGGGTCGCGCACAGGCTTGCGATCACCAGGGGACGGCCGCCTGTCGTCAGCCTCGCAGCCACGATGGCGCTGGAGCATTTCACCGCCATCCTCGCCCATGAGCTGCTCGCCGATCCGAGGCATCTCGACGGCGCGGAGCAGGAAACGGCGGACCTGTGGCGCTGGCACGCAATCGAGGAGATCGAGCACAAGGGCGTCGCCTACGACACCTGGCTCAACGCGACGCGGCAGTGGCCGCGGTTCACGCGGTGGAAGCTGAAGGCGCGGGTGATGCTGCTGGTCACGCGCAACTTCCTCGTCGATCGCACCGCCGGTGCGCTCGAGCTGATGCGTCAGGACGGAGTCACGGGCCTGCGCGCGTGGCGACTGCTGCTCACTTATCTTTGGGTGCGGCCGGGTATGTTCCGCAAGATTGCGGGAGCGTGGCTGAGCTTTTTCCTGCCGGGCTTTCACCCGTGGAATGTGGACGACCGGCACCTGCTGGGGGCCTATCCGGCAAGTGCGTCCGACGAGACTCCGAAGCGCAAGGTGAGGCGGGCGGTCTAGGCCGCCAACGCCTCGTCCTTCTTCACAGCCGCAGCCGAGAGCCGGAGCCGCATCAGGCGCGCGGGGACGTCCTCGCCTCGAGCGCAGTTCATGCGCGGGGCGATGATCCCGGTCGATTCGAAGCCGAGCTTCTCGAGCACCCGCGCGGAAGCCGGATTGTCGATGAAGTGCGAGGCTTCGAGCTGTGGCAGGCCAAGGGCGCGCGCGATCTGGATCAGCGCCCGCCCCGCCTCGGTCGCGAAGCCGCGGCCCCAGGACGTACGCGCTATCCAATAGCCGAGCTCGACCGCGCCCGAAGGCCTGCGGCCAAGCCCGCACGAGCCGACGAGGCGCGGCGCACCGTCCGTCCGCTCGAAAATCAGCAAGGACGGGAGCACAGGATCGCGAGGGGAGGCCAGATAGGCCTCGGCATCGCGCACCGTGTAGGGCCACGGCACGACCGCGAGATTGCGCACGATCGCGAGGTCGCCGATCGCGCGGGCAAGCGCCGGCGCGTCTTCGGGGAAGCCGGGCCTCAGCAGCAATCTTGGCGTTCTCGCGAACATGTCTCTTCTCCTCGACGCGGGCGCCATGCCGGCCGTCCGTGACAGTTTCGGGAGAAGAATTGGTCCCTTCAGAATCAAAGAAGGGAGGAGAGGGGGCTTCCCTCTTCTCCCTTTTGGTCTCGATCTTTCTTCTAGATCTCGTCCGGGCCGCCCCCTTGTGGGAACGGTCCCTTTCTGACCGTTCCTATTTCGCGCTTTCCGTAAATGCCGGCATGACGTGCACGTATTTACGCCCGAGCTTGCCGTCGCGGAACGCGACACAGCCGTCGGTGAGAGCGAAGAGCGTATGGTCCTTGCCCAGGCCGACATTGTCGCCCGGATGCCACTTGGTGCCGCGCTGGCGCACGATGATATTGCCGGCGAGGACAGATTCCCCGCCGAACTTCTTCACGCCGAGGCGCTTGCTCTCGCTGTCGCGGCCGTTGCGGGACGAGCCGCCTGCTTTCTTATGTGCCATGACGAAATAAGGTCCTGATTACTTGCCCTTGGGGGGCTTCTTGGCAGCGCCCTTAGCAGGTGCAGCATTTTTTGTCGACGGGGTCTTGGCAGTCGGCTTGTCCGCGGGCTTGCCCTTGGCCGCCTTGGCCGGAGCATCGGTGCTCTGCGCGGGCGGATTGGCCTGAGCCTCGTTGGTCGGCGCCGGGTTTTCGGTGGGGGTGGCGTTCACCTCGGCCGGTGCGGCGGTTTCCGCGGACGCGGTTTGCTTGCTCTTGCCCCTGGACGGAGTCTTCGCGGGAGCTTCGGCGTTCGGCGCCTGAGCGGCAGTCTTCGCTGCCTCCTTGGCCGCCTTCTTCTCGCCGCCGATCGAGACGATCTTGAGGATCGTGTGCTGCTGGCGATGACCCTTCTTGCGACGGTAATTGTGGCGGCGACGCTTCTTGAAGACGGTCACCTTCTCGCCCTTGGCCTGGGCGACGATCTCCGCATCGACGGTCAGCCCATCGGTGTTGCGGAAGTCCGATCCTTCACCCGCGAGCAGGACGTCGCCGAGGGTCACCTTGTCGCCGGCGGTGCCTGCCAGCTTTTCGACGACGATCTTGTCGCCGGGATGCACGCGGTACTGCTTCCCACCCGTGCGGATGACTGCGAACATGACTTGTCTTCCCTAGAAATTCTTGATCCCGCGCGCGCTTACGCTCGAAAGAATGGAGCCGCTCGGGAAAGCAGGCCGCCTATGGCAGGGGCCGTCGAGTGTCAACCGCCGCGGCTAGTGCCGCAGCTGCTCGCGAAGCCGATACCGTCCGCCGGCGGTCTGCTCGAACATCGTCGCGATTGCCGGGTGCTCGATCGGCTCCTCGCTCTCGTCCACCACGAGGTTCTGCTGGCTGACGTAAGCGACGTAAGTGGTTTCCGAATTTTCGGCGAGAAGGTGATAATAAGGCTGCTCCTTGGACGGGCGCAGCTCCTCCGGAATCGCTTCGTACCATTCCTCGCTGTTGGCGAAGACCGGATCGACATCAAAGACGATCCCGCGGAAGTCGAAGATCCTGTGCCGCACGACGTCGCCGATGCCGAAGCGGGCATGGGGAATGTCAACGGCGCCGTTCATGGGGGTGGAACGCTCGGAATGCTCAAAAGGGGTCATGGATCCTATCTAGGCAACCCGGAAGCGCGCTGCTAGAGCGCCGCGTCCGACCGAGCCGGCGGCCGCCCGGCCAGCGCGAATCCTCGACGGAGAGGTGGCTGAGTGGTCGAAAGCACCGCACTCGAAATGCGGCGTACGGGCAACCGTACCGTGGGTTCGAATCCCACCCTCTCCGCCACGCAGTCAAGTCATTGAGAGAATTGGCTTTTCCGGCTGGGATTTCCCCCCGGAAATCCCCACTTATCCGGCGATTGGAAGACCTCGGAGAGGCTAAATCCCAAGCCAAATCTCACTCGAATCGGGTCTTTTCTCTGTCCGGGATTTCCGAGGTACGGAGTACTTTCCGGCAGTCGTCAAAACGAACCTTGGATCGGTCGTTCATGGCGCCAAGCGTCGCCTTCGCCGTGCCGTCAATTGCACCAAAGCTCTCGCCGGCACACAAGTCCAGTCCCGCAGTTCCAGGCGGCGACCGCTAACGGCAGGTTTGGGTGGAAAACGGACGCTAGTTAACTGAAGGCCGCATCGTCTCCGCAGTGGGCGGACGCGAGGGCAGCGCCCGCCACATCGCTTCATGGAATTGGCAGCCCATTTGCTGCCGACTAGAATCCTACTTTGCAAGCGGTTCACAGCCACTTCGCAACGCCTCGGTAATCCTACTCCTCACCACGCAGCTCCGTGGCCCCGTAAGTTCGAGATCCACTAGCAGGGTTAAACGTCGACTCGAGCTCCTCACGCGTAAGCGGACGGTAAAATTCGAGGCCGACCTGGCGGTGTCGACACCACACGACGCGCGCGGCGGCAAACATTGGCTTTCTCTTCAGAACGGCATCCGAATCGATCGGAACCTCACCGTCTAGCCCCACGCGGGCTCCGGTCTCTGAAATATCGCGAATGGTCACGCGACAAGCGCCCTCGGCACTTATCAGCATTGCGGTCATAAAGACGCGGCTCCGTCTTGCAGAACGGCGGTGGACAAAAGTTTCGACGTTCACGAACAACTCCTGCGGCTGTGCGATCGACGCAAGTGACCGCTGACAAGTCGTTACCGGCGCGCTGCTAACGAAAGCTGGGCGATAAGTTCATAATGGCTGGAGTTCGCGCGAGCGGAGCAGCGGAGGTTGTATCGTGCACCATCGCGGGGCGCCCCTGAACTTGAAACCTTCTCTGCGCGCGCACCATTGAATTGCGCCTCAGTGCAGGAGAACTTTCCATGTCATCGCCGGCCATGGCTGGACAATGACAGCGCTGCCGAGGCGCGGCAGCGGGAGTTCTTTCCAGTTTGTCTAGGTTCCGTCGAAAACTGCAAGCCATCAAAGTGGAATATCTGACGCGCAAGCAATCCGTAACAGCGGCTCCGATTCGGAGGCATGCTTAAACTGTACGTGACGCCCACGAGCTAGTCCAACAGCTGCCCTTTAGGAGCAACACGCATGGATCTCGCCGAACTACATGCCAATTTCATTGCCGAGGATCAGTCGCGCAAATTCGCTCGCTTTGATGTCCAATGCCGCGCGAGGATCTGCATCGGCCAGCGGCAATACGCTGGTTATCTCGATAATATCTCTCGAGGCGGTGCAAAAATTCGGACGATCACGCTTATTCGCAAGCCAGGCCCTGTGTTGCTGCATATACCGGATTTGCCGCCGTTTCGCTGCGATTTGCGCTGGGCGGATTCGCATTGCGCGGGGCTCGCCTTCGAATTGGAGCTTTCATCGTGCGACTTCGTTCGCTGGATGCAGTCAAGAACTGCGGCGCTCAGGGCGCTGTAAGATCGTATTCGGTCCTGCACCGCGGGCGCGCACCAATCTCAATGTGACGTGCACGGCGATACTCGCCAGCTTTCGGAATTATCACTATTGACGAGACCAGCGCTCCGTAACCGCTCTTTTACACATCTAACCGATGGAGCGGGCGCGTACGGTCCGAGTGTCAAATTGCGCCTAGGGAGCAGTTCAGCTGCTCCACGCGATAGTGTCGAACAATATCCGCATCTTCAGCGCGCCCTCTTCTGAGATCTCCGCCCAGACGCGTCTTCCGTCGAGCGGGTCGACTGCGCGATTTGCAAGCCCTACCAATTCGAGCTTCTGAATCCACCGAAGCCCCGTCGTGGATGGCACGCCGGAAGCCAAGATTAATTCGCCCGTCGAGATCCGGCGCTGAGAGAGGAACGCGGCATAGAGCTGAAGAAGCATATCCCATGCCGGATCGGCGAATAGGTCTTTGCCGATGAGCGCCTCCCGCATTTGCCGGGCTGCGACCACAAAGTGGACCTG
>JABFXK010000254.1 GCA_013361785.1 Sphingomonas sp. | reverse complement strand
TGAGGCGGGCGCTTCTTGCTCTCGATCATTGTAGGATATTCCCCTGCCTGGCCGCATCCGGATCCGCCCTCCTTTCAAGAGCGGCGGCCGACCCGATACCGTTCATGTCAGGCCGATGGCGCGCCTCGGTGAGCACGATGAGATCGCCGACGACGAACGCGGTCCTGATCATCTTCAGCCCGGCCTGGGTCAGATAGGATTCGGGCCGGCGATCGAAACTCGCGCCGAACGCCCATCTCGCCCACGGCTCCCAAAGCCTCGTCAAGATGAGGCGCAGGCGATGGCGAGGCCTCCTGTAATCGAGAAGTCGCAGCGTTCCGTCCGGTTTGAGGACGCGCGACAGCTCGTGGAGTGCAGGAGCCTGAAGCTCCTCAGGCAGCGTGCAGAACAGAAAGGATGCGACGATGGCGTCGAAGGTCGCGTCCGGAAAGTCGAGGTTCGTGACATCCATCTGCCTGAGCTGAACCTCCGCCCGCGACTGGCCGCGCCGCCGCCTGGCCCGGAGCAGCATGGCCGGACTGATATCGACACCGATCACTTCGGAGCCTGGAGGGTAGAAGGGCATGTTGCGACCGGTACCAACGCCAGCGTCGAGAAGGCGGCCATTTAGACCCTCAAAGAGCAGCGGCCTCAACCGGCGGTAGCGGCTGTACTCGAACGGCAGGTCGATAAGATCATAGAAGCGGGCGATCCGCTGATAGGTTTGAAATCGGGCTACTCTACCCCCTTGCCACGAAAAGCCGTGGGGTCCTGGCTCTACCACCGCAGCAGTCGGGGTCCAGCAATGAGGCCAATCAGCCCCGCCGCGCCAATCCCCAGCGTGTACCAGGTCGCGAGGAACGCTGCCGTCGTCTCCGGGCAGAACAAGGCATAGACGACCGCGGCCGCGGAACCGGAAGCGAGGCCGGCAAGCAGGCCCGCGAGTGGCAGGTTGGTCGGCGCGAGCCGCTTGAACGCCCAGACGACGCCGGCGAGGACCGGAAGCGAGAGGCCAGCGATCGCCGCGATGCACGTCTGCCAGGTCGTGCCCAGCAACGCCGCCTCACGGAACTGGGGCGCCTTCATCGTCAGTTCCATGATGGCATTGGCGCCAACCAGGGCAGGCGGGAGGATCAGCCACAGCAGGCGATAGCCGATGCGTTGCCCAGGCCGTCCGGAAGCGAACAGCAGAAGCCCGGTCGCAGCCGCCATGGCCGCCGCATAAGCGAGCTTCATCGTGAACGCGGGCACGCCCGTGTACACGACCGCGGAGAGCGGGGTGCGCAGCAATAAAGTCAGAGCGAGAAGCGCGACCAGCGCTCCGGCCGCCAGCCCGCCGAAAAGGCGCATTTGCGCCGCACCGGGCCGGACCGGCCTTGCATCCGCTGCAAGCGATCGAATGAGATCGTCAGTCGCGACCATTATCACCTCGTACCTGGGCCATGAGCTTCTTGAGGCCACGATGAACCCCGACCTTGATTCCCGAAGCTGACCGGTCAGTCATCCGCGACGCCTCGCCGACCGAATAACCTTCGATCCTTGTGAGCTGGATTGCCTGCCGATGCTTGGAGGGAAGCTCCGCAAGAAGCAGCTCGACATCGAGCGCAGCAAGGACCGGTTCGAAGCCGTCCGCCGTGGTCAGTTCCTCGATATCGTCCAGACCGACGTGACGCCGAACTCCTGCGCGCCGATAATGATCGACGAGCTTGTACTTGGCGATCGCATGCAGCCACGCCGTGAACGGCAGCGCGGGATTATAGCTCTCGCGGCGCTCATGAATGGCAATCAGAGTTTCCTGCACCAAATCCTCCACATCCGGAGCATCGACTCCAAGCCGGCGTCCGAAATAGATCCTGAGCCGCGCGGCTGCGGCGACGAGGAGCTGCTGATGGGCTTTGGAATCCCCGCCTAGCCCGGCAAGCATCAAGACCTTCAGCTGCACCTCGACCGAATCCACCGCGATTCTTTCCATCTAATTCGGCTCACATGCCGGATGCGTTACAATCCAATCGCATTCGCTGGCCGCGTATGGCAATTTTTTCCGCCGCGCCGGCCGGAGCGCATTTTCGCGTTGGCCGTTTCCAGCACGTAGATCGGCGCGCGTCCCAACCTTTGACCCGTGCCGCGCGAATTCGAAAGAGCGTGAGGTATCCGGCAATGGCTGGCGAGCACAACAATCTCCCCAAACAGAAGCGCCGTCCTCGGCCCAAACCCGAGGAGCTCAAGGAAATGGAAATGGCCGGCGGCAAGGAAGGAGGCATGGCGGAAGGCAGCGCCGGCGGCCCCGGCCAGGAAGAACTCGGGCCCGAACCGGACATCTCGAAAAAGGCAACACCTCACAAGCCGTGAAGCAGCCCGGCGACGGGAGCGGCGGCTCGACCGCATCCGTCCCTTCCGAAAAATTTGCACCAGGACGCTCCGGAACTTCGGTTCCCGGCGTAACCAATTTCGCGCGGCGCGCGAATTCATGAGTGCACCCCCTTGGTGCAGCAAACAAAAAGGAAGATACTCATGACACGTACTCAACTGGCCGCCGCCGCGGCCGTGCTTTCAATGGTCGCCGGCCCATCTGCCGCGAGCGCCGCGCCCACGATGAGCAAAGCACAAATGATGAAAAAGCAGCAGATGACCGCCAGTGCTGTGAAATCCGGAAAGATGGAGATGTGTTACGGCGTAGCTCACGCCGGCAAGAACGACTGCAAGGCGGGACCGGGCACAACCTGCGCCGGCACGTCCAAGGTCAATTATCAGGGCAACGCCTTCAAGCTCGTCAAGGCCGGCACCTGCACGAAGATCAAGACCCCCAAGGGTCACGGTTCCTTGACGCCGATTGCCTGAGCCGATGCAATTCACCGCCGGAGTGGGCTTCAAGCCCGAGCATTTCGAAGAGGCGGTCGCCTCTCCGGCGGAAGGCCTGTGGTTCGAGGTTCATGCCGAGAATTACATGGTGGACGGCGGCCCGCGGCTCGCGATGCTCGAGGCACTGCGAAGCACGCGGCCGCTGTCGCTGCACGGCGTCGGGCTTTCCCTTGCCGGAACGGACGAGCCGGATCCGGATCATCTCGACAAGCTTTGGCTCCTCGTCGACCGGTTCGAGCCGGCCTTGGTCTCGGAGCACCTCGCCTGGAGCCGCTTCAACGGCTGGTGCTTTCCCGATCTTCTGCCCTTCGCGCGCACGGATCAGATGCTCGAGGTGATTTCGCGGAATATTGAGGTGACGCAGGAAGTCCTCAAGCGGCCGATCTCGATCGAAAACCCCTCACTCTATGTCGATTTCGAAGGACATGAGTGGAGCGAAACCCAATTCCTCACTGAGCTCGTGCGGCGCACCGGATGCGGGCTGCTGGTCGACGCCAACAACATCCAGGTCAGCGCGAACAATATGGGTTTTTCGCCGCTCGACTATATCGATGCCCTCCCCACAGCCGCAGTGACCGAAATCCATCTCGCGGGATACAGCACTGACCCGGAGCTTGGCGCGTCGCTGCTCATCGACAGCCACGACCAGCCGATCGCGGAGGAGGTCTGGGAGCTTTATGAAGAGCTTCTACGGCGCGTCGGCCCGAGACCGACCCTGATCGAGCGCGACGGCAACATTCCGCCGTTCGGCGAGCTGATGGCCGAACGAAACAAGGCGGCCGCAATGCTCGCCGCCCGTCTGGAGCCGGCGCATGCTTGACGGCCGCGAATTCCAGCAATGGTTCGCGCAGGCGATCATGGCGAGACGCGCGCCGGCTGATATTCCGGCGGCTTTTGCCGTCTACCGCAACAGCTGGCTGCAAGGGCTGCTCGATGCGCTCGGCAGCAATTATCCGACGGTCGCCATGCTTCTGGGCGACGAGCTGTTCGAGAAGGTCGCGCTCGAGTTTGCGCGCGATCATCCCGCAACGACGCCTGCGCTCGCCCTCTATGGCGAGAAATTTCCTGAATTTCTCGCTTTGCACGAAGCCGGGCGCGAAATTCCCTACCTGCGTGACGTGGCGCAGCTTGAACGGCTGTGGACCGAATGCTTTTTCGCGCCGGACGCGCCCGTCCTTGAGGAACAGGATTATGCGCGTTTGACCCCGTCCCAATTGGTGAGCCTCGAAGCGCGTGTGCATCCGGCGGCGCGGATCGCACGCTTCGAGACGCCGGCCGTGACGATCTGGCAGGCCCATCGCGCCGATGAGGCTTTCGAGGAATTCGAGCCGGAATGGAAAGCCGAGCGGGCGCTTGTGACTCGCGGCGGCGGCGGCGTCGCTGTGACGCTTATCGACGGACCGACCTTCCACATGCTCACCGCGATCAGGAATGGCCGCTCGCTCGGCGCGGCGATTGGCGCGACGGCCGAAGCCCATCCGGAAGCGGACCTGTCGAAGGCCCTGGCCACGGTCATTTCGACGGCCGCACTGGCCGTCAGACCTCTGGAGGACGACAGAATATGGTGACCCTTGCTGAAGACCGGCCGGGATTCCGGTCGCCGTTCCGATTGCTCGCGCGCCTGGCAGAACGTGTGACACCGTCATGGCTCCTGCCGCTCGTCCAGCGGCTCGGGATCGCCGCCGTTTTCTTCCAGTCGGGCCGGACCAAGGTCGAGGGTCTCTTCACCCTCACGGACAGCACCTTCTACCTATTCCAGACCGAATACCGGCTGCCGTTCATTGCGCCCATTCCCGCGGCCTATATTGCCGCCGCCTCGGAGCACATCTTCCCGATCTTGCTCGTCCTCGGCCTGTTCACCCGGGTGTCGGCGCTCGCGCTGTTCATCATGACCCTGACGATCGAGATCTTCGTCTATCCCGACGCCTGGCCGACGCATCTCAGCTGGGCGGCGATTCTGCTGCCGCTGATCGCTCGCGGAGGCGGACGTTTCTCGCTCGACCGGTGGCTCGGCATTCCCTGACGAGCGCCGCCCTGGTCAGCGCGAGGCGTCGTTCAATCGCCAGTCGTAATCATAAACGTCGGCGGCGGAACGGCCGGCAAGCTGCTGGAGGAGCAGCGGATGCGCATGAATGCGCGCGTGGCGGATGGCGCCGGCCGGTCCTCCGAAATCCGCAGCATACCAGTGGTAGATCTCCGACGCCCGCAGCTGCCCGTTGACGATGGCGAATGCACGGGGGTGATTGATGAACTCGGCTGCAGCGGCGTCGAGCCTGCGATCGATATCTCCGGCTTCGAAGGGCTCGGGCTGGAGATTGGGGCAGCCGAGCGATGCGCAATTGATCGCATAATGGACGCGCGGGTCGCGCCAGACTGGCCGCAGGATGCCGTGCTCGATATCGTTGAGCGACAATAGCCGGCCATCGATCTTCACGACCTTCCGGTTCCACGGACCAGTGGGCAGCACGCCATCCTTGATCTTGAGAATGGAATCGACCGGATAGGCCTGAAGCACCAGGTCGACGGTCACGGCATTGTAGAGGTTGATCCAGTAGGCGAGCTGCTGGCGGCGAGTCAGCCTCGCGACATCGAGCCGTTCCATGCCCCGCAGCCACTTCTCGAGATCCTCACGTTCGGCCGTCGAGACCGCGCCATAGGCGATGCGGTTGATCCCGTCCGCACCCCGCCGCAGGTGACGGTGCAGGAAGTCGCTCCACGGAGCGTCATCGATTTGCACAACCGCGACCGCGCTGTGGTCGAGCCATGGGCCCGCGAGAGGCGAAGCTTGCGGGACACTTGGCAATTGCGACCAGATGAAGGCGCCGCCCGCGACGATTATGAGGAGGGCGGTGGCAATCGCGATCTTGAGTTTCTTCATTGGGGCACTCGCTGGGTTTCTGTCCTCTATTCGACCGAGGCCGGGCCATCGGTTACGAGCGGTCAAAAAATGACCCTGTAACTGATGGCATGCGGCCAACGAATGACGTGTGTTCGCGACGAGCGAAAAATCAGTTGCAAGGGGCTTCAATGAATTCGAATCGATACGGACGGAGCTGGAAACTGCTGCCGGTCTGCGCAATTGCTGCGCCGGCACTGCTCCTGCCCTCGATCGCAGGCGCGCAGACCAGCCCCACCGATGAGACGATCATCGTCACCGGAACCAGGGCGACCGACAGGACCAAGCTTAATACACCCGCGCCGGTCGACGTCCTGACGGGCAAAGATCTCGACAAGAGCGGTGCGGTGGCCGGCGAGCTCGGCCAGGCCATCGCGAACCTCGCGCCTTCATTCAATTTCCCGCGCCAGTCGAACTCGGGAACATCGGATCATATCCGTGCCGGCCAGTTGCGCGGAATGAGCCCC
>JABFXK010000016.1 GCA_013361785.1 Sphingomonas sp. | reverse complement strand
TCCGCGCAACGCAGAAGGCGCTCGATCGCCGCAACTATGTGCTGCGCGAGATGTACCGCAACGGCTACATCACCGAGGATCAATGGCATGCCGCCGCGGCGAGCCCGCTGGGCACCATCCGCTACGGAAGCAATGAGAAATTCCGCCAGCAGGGCGGCTATTTCATGGAAGAGGTCCGCCGCGAGCTCGTCAACCACTTCGGCGAGGATGCGAAGAATGGGCCGAACAGCCTCTATGCCGGGGGGCTGTGGGTGCGATCCTCGATGAACCCGGCCTATCAGGACAGCGCCGCGCAGGCGCTCCGCGACGGGCTCGTGAAGTTCGGGGGGCAAGCGGGGTGGAAGGACCTCGGAATCAAGATCAACCTGTCGAAGGACTGGGCCGCGCAGCTCGACCAGGCGGCGGTGGGAACCGGCTATCCCGATTGGCTGAAAGCGGTCGTGCTTTCGAAGGGCGGCGGCGCGGCAACCATCGGCTTCACCAACGGCTCGACGGGCACGCTGCCGGCGTCCGGCGCCTCGATGCCAGTTCGGGGCGCCGGTGGCAGTGCATTCGATGCGCTTCAGCCGGGCATGGTCGTGATCGTCAAGCAAACGGCGCCCGGGGCCTATCAGCTGAAGTCGGTGCCGGCGATCTCAGGCGGCATGCTGGTCGAGGAGGTCCACACCGGACGCGTGCTTGCGATGCAGGGCGGGTTCGACGTGGTCGGTTCGCCCTACAATCGAGCCATCCAGGCATTTCGCCAGCCCGGCTCGGCGTTCAAGCCGATCGTCTATGTCACGGCACTTCAGAACGGCTTCACGCCGGCGACGATCGAGCTCGACGCGCCCTACTGTATCGATCAGGGGCCCGGATTGCCGCAGAAATGCTTCGTCAACTTCGACCACAGGTCGGCGGGGCCGCACACGCTTCGCTGGGGCCTCGAGCAGTCGCGGAACTTGATGACGGTGCGTGCGGCGGCGAACATCGGGATGCCCAAGATCACTGATACGGCGCGCAAGCTCGGCGTTGGCAATTATCCGAATTATCTGTCCATCGCGCTCGGCGCCGGGGACACTACCGTTCTCCACCTCACCAATGCCTATGCGATCCTGGCCAATCAGGGACGCGACGTTAAGCCGACGACGATCGACTATGTCCAGGACCGCAACGGGAAGGTGATCTATCGGACCGACAACCGCTGCGCGCTGATGGGCAATTGTGACGCGCCCGACTGGGACGGCGGCCCGATGCCGCGCCCGCCGAGCCGCACGCGACAGCTCGTGGATGCGATGGCGGCGTTCCAGATGGTCCATGTGATGGAAGGCGTGATCATCCGCGGCACGGCGACGGTGCTGCACGATCTCAACCGGCCGCTGTTCGGCAAGACCGGTACGACCAACGGTCCGACCAATGTGTGGTTTGTCGGCGGGACGCCCGACATCGTGGCCGGTGTCTACGTCGGCTACGATAACCCCAAGCCAATGGGTAGCTGGGCCCAGGGCGGCCGGATCTCGGCCCCGATCTGGAAGGAATGGGCGCAGACCGCATTCAAGGATGTGCCCAAGGTGCCGTTCGTCGCGCCGCCGGGTATCCGCTGGGTGCGGATCGACCGCGCTAGCGGCAAGCCGGTCTTTGGAGAGTTCCCGACGAACGACAATGATCCGAAGGCGCCGGTCATCTGGGAAGCCTTCCAGCCGCAGACGGAAGCGGTCCAAAGCGGGCGCAGCACGCTCGGCGATCCTTATAGCCCGCAATATCTCCAGCTCTGGCAGCAGCAGGCGCAGCAAGCGCAACAGCCGAGTCCACAACAGCCTTCGCCGGGTCCATCGCCGAAGCCCGCACCGCCGGTTGCGACGCCGCCCGAACCGAACCCCGGCGGCTTGCCAACCCAGAACTCAGTCCAGTAGCGCTCTCCCGCGAGAGGATTGAACATGCGCGCCGAAGCGCAGGCCCATATCGATCAGATCAATGCCGCGACCGCGCTTCTGCGCCGGTTCCTCGATTGGGACCGTGCGCTCAAGCGGCTCGATGAGCTGAATGCGAAGGTCGAGGATCCGGCGCTGTGGAATGATCCAAAGGCGGCGCAGGACGTGATGCGCGAACGGCGCAGGCTCGAAGAGGCGATCGGCGCGACTCGCACGCTCGAACGCGAGCTCGCCGACACGTCGGAGCTGATCGAACTGGCGGAGAGCGAAGGCGACGACGCGTTGGTCGACGACGCCGTCCGAAGCCTTGCCGAGCTGGCCGAGCGCGCCGACCGCGACAAGGTCGCAGCGCTGCTCGCCGGCGAAGCCGACGCGAACAAAGCTTATGTAGAGATCAATGCCGGCGCCGGCGGAACCGAGAGCCAGGACTGGGCCGAAATGCTTCTGCGAATGTACACGCGCTGGGGCGAACGGCATGGCTTCAAGGTCGAGATGATCGACCACCATTCGGGCGAGCAGGCGGGGATCAAATCGGCGACGATCCTGGTGAAGGGCGAGAACGCCTACGGCAATTTGAAGACGGAGAGCGGCGTTCACCGGCTGGTGCGCATCAGTCCCTATGACGCGAACGCGCGCCGGCATACCAGCTTCTCGAGCGTCTGGGTCTATCCCGAGGTCGACGAGGACATCGACATCCAGGTCGAGGAGAAGGACCTCAGGATCGACACCTACCGCTCATCGGGCGCGGGCGGACAGCACGTCAACACGACGGACAGCGCCGTCAGGATCACTCACATCCCGACGGGAATCGTCGTCGCCTGCCAGAACGAGCGGTCGCAGCACAAGAACCGCGCTTCGGCGATGAAGCAATTGAAGGCACGGCTTTATGAGGCTGAGCTTCAGAAGCGCGAGGCGGAGGCGGACGCTGCCAATGCGGCGAAGACCGACATCGGCTGGGGGCACCAGATCCGCTCCTATGTGCTCCAGCCGTATCAGCTGGTGAAGGATCTGCGCACGGGCGTGACGTCCACTTCGCCCAGCGACGTGCTCGACGGCGATCTCGACCGGTTCATGGCCGCAGCTTTGTCGCAGCGCGTGACCGGCGAGACGGTCGAGGTCGAGGATGTGGAATAGAGCCGCCCCGCTCGCGGCTCTCCTCCTGCTTTCCTGCCGGGCGCAGCCGGCGCAACCGCATTTCCCGAGCGCTCACCGCGATGTCGCGCCAATTGTCGGCGACACTTTCTCGACCGAAGACGCCCGTGACCGCTTGGGAGAGGCGGAGGAGGTGATGCAGCTTGCGGGCGTCCAGCCGGGCATGTGGGCAGCGGACGTCGGAGCGGGGCAGGGCTATTACACCGTCCGTCTCGCTCGGGCCGTCGGGGCGAAGGGAAGGGTGCTCGCCGAAGATATCCAGCCCGAAGTCACCGACCAGCTAAGCGACCGCATCCAGCGCGAGCGGCTGGATAATGTGGCCGTGCGCCTGGGGAGGCCGAACGATCCGCAGTTGCCCGCGCAGACGTTCGACCGGATTTTCCTGGTCCACATGTATCACGAGGTCGCTTCGCCTTACGCTTTCCTGTGGCACATGCGCGAAGGGCTGAAGCCGGGCGGCTTCGTCATCGTCGTCGACGCCGACAGACCGGTCAGCGCTCACGGAATGCCTCCCGAGCAGCTCAAATGCGAATTTGCCGCGCTGAACCTGGTTCCGGCAAAATTCACGGTGCTGATGGGCCGCGAAGCTTATTTCATGGCATTCCGGATCGCCGGCCCAAGGCCCGCGCCGGAGGCGATCAAACCCTGCCAGTCCTAGAGGTAACCTAGCCCTCGCAAGCTCGTGCATTCGGCCCCGCCGAAGACGAGATGGTCGAGGACCGTGCAATCGAGTGCCTCGGCCGCCGTTGCCAACCGGCGGGTCGCGCTGAAATCGGATTCGCTCGGACGCGGGTCGCCGCTCGGGTGGTTGTGGGCGAGCAGAATTCCAGCGCTCCCGTGGCGTGCGGCATCGAGGATGATGTTGCGCAGCGGGAAATCCACGCCGCATGTATCGCCCTCGTGATGGGAGACGTGAAGGCAGCGCGCCTGATCGTCGAGGTGAGCGACCCAGAGCGTCTCGCTCGTCGGATCCTGCTCGGCAAAGCAATGGGAGAAGAACAGCCGTGCCTTGGCTGCGCCATCGAGCTTCAACGGGGATTCGACACGCTGATACCGCACACATCTTCGTTACCCAAAGGTAATGCCGCGAACGACACGAAGCTGATCAGTTCCGGCGGTTAAAAAGAACCGTTTTGAAGGGATCAGCGGTCGGGCAAACGGATTGTCACGCCCCCTTCACAAGCCGAAAAATAGGACTATATGGAGCTTATCCAAACATATCGGCTCTGGCCGCACGATATCGTGCGCCCGGGGCTTTTCCCGTCCTCTCAGGGACAGGGTCCGAGTTGGCGCACGGACCGAACGCTTTGGAGAGGAAAGCGGGGCAGCGCTCCAGACATGATCCGGCTCCGGGCCGGGAACAATTGCGGGAGCGCTCCTGAGCGCGTTTCCGCGCAGCGCAGGGAAGCACATGGCCACGAAAGCGATCGACGCACCTCGCAAGAGCAACAGCGGGGCGAGCACGAAACAGCGACGTATCCGCAAGATCTTCGGCAACATTCACGAAATTTCCGAGATGCCGAACCTCATCGAGGTTCAGCGCGAGAGCTACGAGCAGTTCCTCCGCTCCGATCCGAAGACGGGCTATGTCTCGGGGCTCGAGAAGACGCTTCGCTCGGTCTTTCCGATCGTCGATTTCGCGGGGACCGCGCATCTCGACTTCGATCATTATGAGCTCGAAGAGCCCAAGTACGACACCGACGAGTGCCGCCAGCGCGGCCTTACTTATGCCGCTCCGATGCGCGTCACCCTGCGCCTGACGACGTTTGAGATCGATCCCGAAACCGAGGCCAAGTCGGTGATCGATATCAAGGAGCAGGACGTTTACATGGGCGACATGCCGCTCATGACGATGAACGGCACCTTCATCATCAACGGCACCGAGCGGGTCATCGTTTCCCAGATGCACCGTTCGCCCGGCGTCCTATTCGACCATGACCGGGGCAAGACCCACGCCAGCGGCAAATATCTCTTCGCCGCGCGGGTGATCCCCTACCGCGGCAGCTGGCTCGACTTCGAGTTCGACGCCAAGGACATCGTCAACGTCCGCATCGACCGCAAGCGCAAGCTTCCGGTGACGGCGCTTCTCCACGCGCTCGGAATGACGAGCGAGGAGATCCTCAACACCTTCTACAGCAGCGTGACCTACGAGCGCGGCAAGAACGGCTGGCAGATTCCGTACGTCGCCGAAGCATGGCGCGGGCAAAAGCCGACCCACGACGTCGTCGATGCCAAGACCGGCGAGGTCGTTTTCCAGGCGAACGAGAAGATCACTCCGCGCCGCGCGAACCAGGCGGCGAAGGACGGCCTCAAGAACCTGATCATCCCGACCGAGGAAATCTTCGGCCGCTACTCGGCCCACGACCTCATCAACGAAAAAACCGGCGAGATCTACATCGAGGCCGGCGACGAGGTCAGCGAAGAGAATCTGGCGAAGCTCGACGCAGCCGGCGTAAAGACGCTCGAGCTGCTCGACATCGATTTCGTCAACACGGGTCCGTGGATCCGCAACACGCTCAAGGCGGACAAGAGCGAGGACGGCGACAGCGCGCTGGCCGACATCTATCGCGTCATGCGCCCCGGCGAGCCGCCGACCCGCGAGACCGCCGACGCGCTCTTCTACGGCCTCTTCTTCGACCCTGAGCGCTATGATCTGTCGGCAGTCGGCCGAGTGAAGCTCAACATGCGCCTCGGCCTCGACGTCGAGGACACCGTCACGACCCTTCGCAAGGAGGACATCCTCGCGGTCGTCCAGGAGCTTGTGAATCTCAAGGACGGCAAGGGCGAGATCGACGACATCGACAATCTCGCCAACCGGCGCGTGCGCTCCGTCGGCGAGCTGCTCGAGAATCAGTACCGCGTCGGCCTGCTTCGCATGGAGCGCGCGGTGAAGGAGCGCATGAGCAGCGTCGACGTGTCGACGGTCATGCCGAACGACCTCATCAACGCGAAGCCGGCGGTTGCCGCGGTGCGCGAATTCTTCGGCTCGTCGCAGCTGTCGCAGTTCATGGACCAGACCAATCCGCTGTCGGAGGTCACCCATAAGCGGCGCGTCTCGGCCCTCGGGCCGGGCGGCCTCACCCGCGAGCGCGCGGGCTTCGAAGTCCGCGACGTGCACCCGACGCACTACGGCCGTATCTGTCCGATCGAAACTCCCGAAGGCCCGAACATCGGCCTCATCACTTCGCTCGCGAGCTTCAGCCGGGTCAACAAGTACGGCTTCATCGA